>CANISK010000076.1 GCA_947470205.1 Neisseriaceae bacterium
TGATTGTATGTATATTTGGTATAATCCATTTGAATAAAAATTAGTAAAATGAAATAATATGAATAAAAATTTTATAATTGTAGATGGAACATCGTTTATATTTCGTGCATTCTACGGTATGCCAAATTTTACATCTCCCCAGAAAAAGCCAACCGGTGCTACATATGGCATTGCAAATATGCTAAAGCAAATGCTAAAAAAATATTCCACATATCATTGGTGTTGCGTATTTGATGCACCGGGTAAGACATTTCGGCATGAGTTATACAAAGACTACAAGGCAAATCGAATTGATACCCCAATAGACCTCATCCCACAATTTGAAGACATCTATAAAATAATTCCATCTCTTGGGATAAAAATTATCATAGAACCCAACGTAGAGGCTGATGATGTTATCGGTGCATTAGCATTACATGCTAAAAAAGATGGATATAGTGTCCTAATTGCCAGTGGCGATAAAGATTTCGCACAGCTTGTTGATGATAAAATCACCCTCATAAACACCATGACTGATGAGGTTCTGGATGTGGATGGTGTAATAAATAAATTTAACGTTTCACCAAGTCAAATTATAGATTACCTCACCTTAATTGGGGATAAGATAGATAACGTGCCGGGTGTGAATAAATGTGGGCCAAAAACTGCGGTGAAATGGTTAAATGAGTATAAGACATTAGATAACATTATCGCCAATCACACTAAAATCACTGGAGTAGTGGGGAAAAATCTAGAATCTGCAATTCCAAATTTACCGCTTAGTAAAACCCTTATCACCCTTAAAACTGATATAAACCTCACTCACGTTATGTCAAGCATGGATGAATTTATCTTAAAAAATACCGATGATGAAACATTAAAAAATATGTATAATGAACTTGGCTTTAAGACTTGGTTTAATCAATTAAATTTAAGCCCCAAAGACGAATCACAAGAAGGTGTTAAAACATATCACACCACTAATAAAACCAATACAAACACAATAGATAACAACGTAGCCACTATAAATAAATCACTTGTGATTATTAATAACCATGACGAATACAATAATATCTTAAAAAATCTAATTAAAGCCAACCAAACACTTGGAGTGTATATTTTAAGAGACACCCAAATTAATCAAATCCATAAATTTTATGCAACAGATAATGCTAACATTTATATTATCAATAATCAAATCAATACCGTTGACTTATTTGATGATGGGAAATTATCTGGAATATCATGGGTAGATGGTATTTTAAATACTCCAAACCCTAAAATTTTTATTAACTATAAAGACACCTTATCAATTTGCACAAAGCATGATATATCTATAAATAATACAATAGGGGATATTAACCTTAGTCATTATGTATTAAATTCTAGATTATCACATAATATTACAAATATCTATACAGAGTATTTGAATTTTGATATCACACAAGCACATCTCACAAATAGCTCGCATTTAGATAATAACGAAATATCAATCATAGACTATAATTTATTAAACCACATACATAAAGTTTTGTCTCAAATTGAAACTAAAATGGATGGGGATGATACATTTATCTATAGAAATATTGAGTTACCCTTAGTGCCAGTTTTAGTAAATATAGAGCATAATGGTATTATGATTGATATTGGCAAATTTAAAATCATGAATAACAACGTTAGCTGTAAATTAAAAGAGCTTGAAGACCAGATTTATCATGCGAGTAATCAAGTATTTAACATCAACTCTACCAAGCAATTACAAGACGTGTTATTTAATAAATTACACCTCCCAACCTTTGGTATTAAAAAAAATACCCATGGTTATTCAACCGATGAGGACGCTCTCAGGCACCTATCAAAACAAGGTTTTACAATTGCAGACTTATTATTAGAATATCGTGGACTTAGTAAATTACTAAATACCTATATCAAAAAACTACCACCACTTGTGGATAACAAATCACGACTACACACCACATTTGAACAGGCACTTGTAATAAGCGGAAGACTATCTTCAAAAGAGCCCAATCTACAAAATATCCCGGTAAAAAATAAACTAGGGCGATTAATGCGAAGTTGTTTTATCGCATCCGTTCACACACAATTAATCTGCGTGGATTACTCACAAATAGAATTACGCATTTTAGCTCATTTCTCAACAGATGAAAACCTACTAAACGCTTTTAATACCAATCAAGATGTCCACTCAATTACCGCTTGTGAAATTTTTAATAAACCAATTAATGATATCACGCCAGATGAACGTCGTTACGCTAAAACTATTAATTTTAGCCTAATATATGGTAAAACAGTTTTTGGCTTAGCTCAAGAGCTAAATATTGATAGAGTGACCGCGAAACTATATATCGATAAATACTTCGCCAAATACCCAAAAGTGTTGGAATGTTTGGAAAACTTCAAAAATCTAGCACGGCAAAATGGATATGTAAGTACATTATATGGAAGGAAGATATATCTACCGTCTATAACCCACCCAAATAAAATGATTCGTGAGGCAGAGGAGCGTGTGTCATTAAATGCCCCCATGCAGGGGACATCTGCAGATATTATAAAAATCTCGATGAATAAAATTGCCAATTGGTTAAATAAAAATCACTTAAAGACAAAAATGATACTCCAAGTGCATGATGAATTAATCTTTGAAGTTCCAGATAATGAAATTGAGATTATACAATCAAATTTATCTAATCTTATGACTAGTGGCTTTGAAGATAAACTTTTAGTAAAACTGGCGGTTGATCTCAAAATCGCAAATAATTGGGATGAAGCTCATTAAGGTTATTTTTTTGCAATAATGTATTACATAAGTATTACTTTATGGTACAATAATGTTAAATATTTTTAAAAAGGTCAAATTATGTTTTCAGTTAGATTACCAGAAAACTTAGAAAATGATTTGTCATCTTTAGCAAAACAACTTCATCTCACTAAAAGTAATATTGTCATTAATGCATTACAGCAGTATATAGAAGATAAGCAAGACTACATAAAAGCTTATGAAATTTTTAGTCAAAATAATAAAAGATATACCCATGAGGAAGTGATGTGTGAACTCGACCTTTAGTTTGGTGTACGATGGAACTGCATTAAAGCAATTAAAAAATATGGATAAGCAAATCGCTAAAAGAATTACCGTCTGGCTTCATGAGAGATTAAACAATTGTGTAAATCCACGACTGTGGGGATTGGCATTAAAGGGCGATCTAGATGGTTATTGGCGTTATAGAATTGGTGAATATAGGGTTGTATGCAAAATATTGGATAATGAATTAGTGGTTTTAGCCTTAATGGTGGAACATCGAAAAAGTATTTACAAAAAAGAATGATTAATTTTATTTTCATTTTAAAAATTCTGACAAAGTTCGGCGATCACAAGGCGATGAGTATATACGTATAAAGCATAATAATAAAAAGGTAGATTAATTAATGGAAGCAATAGCGCTAAATAACCCAGGTATCACCCAACTCAAAACCCTCCCACATTCAGTAGAAGCAGAGCAAATGCTTATTGCCTGTATTTTATTAGATGAAAGCTCTTTTATTGAGATATCAGGGATTGTTAATGAGGGAAATTTTTATCGTAAAGAGCACCAAATAATTTTTAGTCATATAGTAAGACTAAAAGCTCAACGAAGAAACGTAGATGCAGTCACATTATCCGTATCACTAGAACAAGATAACCAGTTAGATTATATCGGTGGACATGAATATTTAAATAATTTGGTAGAGGCAATCAGCACAGTGGCTAACATTAGAAGCTATGCTGAAATTATCAGAGAATGTTTTATTTTAAGAGAGTTAATTAAAGCTGGGGGGGAAATTGTCGGGCTTGCTAATGTAGAAGGTGGCAAGGACATAAATTTATTATTAGATGAAGCTGAACAAAAGATATTTAAAATAAAAGACCTAAATACCACCAACCGCCAATTTGCCGATATAAAAGAACTTCTATCTCAGGTGATAGAACGAATCGTAACAATGGCACAACGTGAGGACAAAAATGCAGTAACGGGGATTGCTACTCACTATTATGATTTGGATGAATATACCTCAGGGCTACAAAGAGGAGAGCTCATTATTATTGCAGGAAGACCTGGCATGGGTAAAACTGCATTTGCGTTAAATATCGCAGAAAATATCGCATTACAAAATAACCTCGCAGTAGTGGTGTTTTCGCTAGAAATGACGGGGGAGCAGTTAGTGCAACGTCTCTTGAGCTCTAGTGCAAGAGTAGACCAGAGTAAAATCAAACGCGGAGACCTCACTCACCATGAAATGGATCAACTATACACAGCAGTGAGTAAATTACGCTCTTCCCCCATACATATTGCAGAATCCCCAGGGATTAACGTAATAGACCTTAGGGCAAGGGTTAGAAGATTAAAAGAACAACTTGGTGGCTTAGGGTTGGTTGTGATAGACTACGTACAAATTATGTCTTCTATTAGAGATAGCCGAAACTCAAATCGGGCACAAGAGTTGGCAGACATATCTAGGTCTTTAAAGGCGCTAGCCTTAGAGCTTAGCATTCCAATCATATTATTATCACAGTTAAACCGTGATGTAGAAAATCGTCAAGACAAAAGACCCAATATAGCAGATCTTCGTGAATCTGGAGCATTAGAGCAAGATGCGGACATCATTATGCTTTTATATCGGGATGATTACTATAACCCAGAAAGTAGAGATAAAGGCTTTGCAGAGGTGCATATTGCTAAAAACAGAAGTGGATCCACAGGTACTGTTAGGCTTAGCTTTTCTGGTAAATATACCCGTTTTGATAACGCATCCGTGCAATATGATAACAACGAACCAGGTGCAGAGTAAATATTGTTATTCCCTCTGACAGCATGAATCCAGATAACACCCTGTTTATTAATTATTTTTTTAAAATTGTCAGGTATTGAGAAAAAAATTACAATATGTCAGAATGCAAATTAACATTATTAGTGAATTTAGGTTCACCAAACGCATTATCCACCAAATCAATTCGACTATTTCTTAAAAATTTTCTAAGTGATGCTCGAGTGGTTGATTTACCCAAAATCCTCTGGTACCCAATTTTATACGGTATCATATTACCATTTAGAGCAAAAAAGCTCCTTCATAAATATGACCAAATTTGGCTTAAAAAACAAAATCTATCCCCGCTAATTCATTATACCAACAACATATGCCAAAATCTATCTCACAAAATCCAGTCAATAGATAGTAGCCATATTGTAAAATCAGCTTTTGCGTACTCCTCCCCGAATATCACAGATACATTAAATGAGGTTATCCAACAATATACATTAGCAAATATAAAATCAATCACTATCATCCCACTGTACCCACAATATTCATCTACAACAACCGCATCAGTTTTTGATATCATTACCAAATATTTTTTGGATAAAAAATATATTCCAACTATGCAATTTATAAATAGCTTCCATGCGAATGAGTATTATATTAATGCGGTCGTACAAAATATAAAACTTTCGTGGCAAAATAATGACAGGGGAGAGAAACTTATCATGAGTTATCACTCATTGCCGGTAAAGGTGATTAAAGATGGTGATACTTATTATAATGAATGCATAAAAACCAGTGAATTAATTGCTAATAAGCTACATTTGACTAAAGATGATTATAAAATATCTTTTCAATCTAAATTTGGCACACAAAAATGGCTCACCCCAAGCACCACCGATGTAATTAAAGAATACGCTAAAAGCAATATTAAAAGCATAGATATAATATGTCCGGGATTTATGTGTGACTGCTTAGAAACGCTAGAAGAAATTAAATGCTACAATAAAGAAATATTTCTTCAAAATGGTGGGGATGTATTTAACTATATACCATGTATTAATGATGATGACACTGCCACATCATTATTATTAAACTTATCTAGTTTATCATAACCACACTGTGCTACAATATCTCCCATTCCCGCGCGAATACACTTGTCATTCCCGCGCAGGCGGGAATCCAGTTTTACGGCATCCAGTGCTCATTTTAAAGCGCAATTATTTGAATAAATTTTTAACAACCTCCATGATCACAAGACGAAGAGTGTATCCCCATGTCACAATTTGAATTACTAACTACAGATAACCACGCACGTTTAGGTGAGCTACACCTTAATCACGGCGCGATAGAGACTCCAATATTTATGCCAGTTGGCACCTATGGTGCAGTAAAAAGCCTATCCCCAGAAGATTTACATAACACACATGCACAAATCATTTTAGGTAACACCTTTCATCTATGGTTACGTCCCGGTACAGATATTATAGACAAATTTGGTGGACTACATAAATTTAACGGTTGGAATAAGCCAATTTTAACCGACTCAGGTGGATTTCAGGTCTTTAGTCTGGGCAAGTTGAGACACATCACAGAGGAAGGTGTGCATTTCCAAAACCCAATTGATGGATCTAAGCTGTTTTTATCTCCAGAAGAGTCTATAAAAATACAAACATCGCTAAATTCAGATATAGTCATGGTATTTGATGAATGCACCCCATATCCAGCCACGCATACAGAGGCACATAAATCAATGCAAATGAGCATGCGATGGGCACTTCGCTCTAAAAACGCCTTTAACCAATTACAAAATAAGAATGCATTATTTGGGATAGTGCAAGGTGGGGTGTATGAAGATCTTAGAATAGAATCACTAAACGGATTAATGGACATAGATTTTGATGGTATTGCAATTGGCGGGTTATCAGTTGGTGAACCAAAAGAAGAAATGCATAAAATACTAGAATTTTTAAAAGATAAGCTCCCACCCCAAAAGCCTCATTATCTAATGGGTGTTGGCACTCCTGAAGACTTAGTTTATGGGGTATCTTGTGGGATAGATATGTTTGATTGCGTAATGCCCACCAGAAACGCAAGAAATGGTTGGCTATTTACCAAGTTTGGTGATATTAAAATCAAAAACGCAAAATATAAAAACGATGATACACCACTAGATGATACATGTGAATGCTACACCTGTAAAAACTTCTCTAGGGCATATCTTCATCATTTGTTTAAA
>CANISK010000077.1 GCA_947470205.1 Neisseriaceae bacterium
TAGCTAATGGATTAGCCACCTCGATAGCTTTTAAAAAATCTACTGTAGATGCACCGTTTATTGTGGCATACTCTTTTGTGATAATCGACATAGTGCTCAGATTAATAGCACCAGTTAAATTCATTCTACCGTGACCTGACGTTGTGGCTATTAGTTTTTCCACGCCAACCCTTATCCATCCGTGAGTAATTTTAGTCGCTGATGTTGGGTGAACGCTATCCGCAAAAACAATTATTTCATTGGGTTTTAGCTCAGCTTTTAATTCTTCATATTTTTTGATGAATTCTTCTTGGCGTTCAACATTCACTTTGGCTGGGGTGCCACAAGGCTTCTTGTGTGAAAATTTATGTTGCGTTAACCAGTTATACATGCCTTGCTGTGTATATTTAATACCATATTTCGCTTCAACGTATACAATAATCTCTTTCGTTGATGGATATGTATTTTTTTCTAAATGTGCAATTAATTGCTGTGTTTGAGTATCATCTAATTTACTTGTCGAGCCACCGCTGTTATTGTTTAATTTTTGTGTAAGTATATAGTCATTTAAGTGACTCCACACGGTAGTCTCATGTATACGTAATGCTTGTGCGATAAGTTTTTGCGTCCATCCCTCATTAGCTAATAAGATAGCTTTTATTCTATCGCTTATATCACTATTTGGCTCAACTCTGTGTTGTTGCTCTAGATAGAATTTTTGGGTTTCGGTTAATTTAATTTTCATATGGCGATATTCTACAATATTTATGCCACCCATGGCATAGTATTTTCAATTAGTTTAAGTATACAAATCAAACCAATTCTATAACATCTTTACTAGACAATACAGCACCCACGGAGATTACTCCTGATCTTATTAGCGAATATCAAGGTGAAGTTCATGAGTATCTTAAAAACAATCCATCATCAGCTCTGCTAACGAATAATTTAATGGGGATTGATTTAACTGGTGCCAATTTAACTGGTGCTGATTTAACTGGTGCTGATTTAACTGGTGCCAATTTAACTGGTGCTGATTTAACTAATGCTGATTTAACTAATGCTGATTTAACTAATGCTGATTTAACTGGTGCCAATTTAGCTAAGACTAATTTCACTAATGCTGGTTTAACTAATGCTGGTTTAACTAATGCTGGTTTAACTAATGCTAATTTAACTAATGCTAATTTAACTAATGCTAATTTAACTAATGCTAATTTAACTAATGCTAATTTAACTGGTGCCAATTTAACTAATGCTGATTTAACTAAGACTAATTTAACTGGTGCCAATTTAACTAAGACTAATTTCACTAATGCTAATTTAACTCTTGGCAATTTTTTAAATATTCATGTTGCAACTTTCGCTAGGGTATTGGATCGACTTAGCGCTATTGAGAAGCAACATTCAGATAAGTACTTAGTGATGGTCGATGCTTTATACCAAGAATACACAAAAACCACATCAACATATAATGTGGCACTGAAGCTAGTTCAACATATTAAGGACACAAATAATCATCCAAAGAAGTGCCTAGAGATGGCTCAAAAGTTATTTACTGCATGTATAGGATTAAATAATAATCAAAATATTATAGTTTCAGATACAGCACTAAAAATACTTGGCATAGTTAAGCAGGTCAATCCAGGTCAGTTCTTAAAGATGTCTAAAAAGTTATTTGAAGCATTCATAAAAGTAGATGCAAAACAAGAGATTATAAATGTAGATACAGCACTAGAAATACTTGACATGGCTAAGTGGTACAATCCAGATCAGTGGTTGGGGATAAGTCAACAGTTATTTAAGGCATGCATAAGAGTAGATGCAGAACAAGAGATTATAAATTTAGATGCAGCACTAGAAATACTTCGCATGGTTGGGTGTGTCAATCCAGATCAGTGTTTGGAGATGGCTCAAAAGTTATTTACTGCATGTATAGGATTAAATAATAATCAAAGGATTAGAGAGCTACAAACAGCACTAGAGCTAATTGATATGTTGAAGGCAAATCCAGAGAAATGGCTAGAGATGAATCAACAGTTATTTACTGCATTAATAAATACCCATGTGGAAGAAGATTATAAATCTGCATTAAATATATTCAATCTGGTAAAAGAAAGCTACCCTATTGAAAATCAGAAAATAATTGAAATGAGAGAGCAATTAGAGGCATTTAATCCTTTTGTAAAAACACTAAAAGAGATTCTTCACAAAGGTGGTCATCTAGATTATGCATTGAAACTTGATTGGCGAAATTTAATAGAATCAGATTTTGTGACGTTTATTGAGAAAATGAAGAAAATTAAAGATATGCAATCTGATAATCAAGCCATAAAAAACAATGTGTATAAGAATTTAGCAGAGATTATCATTGCCATGGATAGCAATGACAATATGCGAGAAATATGTAAAAACTACGCGGCAGCTGGGTTAGGTAATTGCTATGATGCAGTCAACGATGCTTTTGTAAACATGCAAATAAGTGTGAAATTGTATAAAGACATCACACCACTGTTATTATTTGAGATAACCCAAAAGAGTAATATTAATAAGATTATAAAAAAATGGATTGCCATTGAATGTGAGCTACAAGCGAACAACGATGAAAAGATCGAAATTGGCCTTAAAATGAAACAAATATTATTTAACAAATATATACCAGAAATAGCACTTAATGATATTATTTTTAATAACTGTTCAAACGTAGATGAAAATACCCAATCCATAAAAAACGCGATAATTGAAATAGGCAAATATATAGAAAATCGAGATGCGATTTATAGTGATATGCTACTATCTGACGGTACTAAATATAGAAATACATTTGTTAATAAATTATATCTACGTGCGTTAAATCATCTTCTTGGGTTAATAGGCGATGCTGTATGGCTGGAAAGTGGAGAAGAGGGAATGACTATACAAGAACAATCAAGAATAGATTTTATTAAACTTATGGAAGAGATTTATAAATCGCCACTGTTTACCGATGATGAAAAAAGTAATATATTGAACATTGTAAATAAATCTTACGGTATACATGATGTAACCAGTGGTCTAGATTTTCTTATTGGTCCATGTAAGGATTACGCCAAAAAATATAACGAGCTTAATGTAGATTACGAGATACGCGATAAAGAACTTCTGACAACAAGCGAAAAACTTGAAAAAGATATGGCATATCTTCAAATATGCACAAGCAATACAACAGGAAAAGACTGGGTAATAGGTTATTTTAGCTGTTATCCTGAATGGTCAATGACGTTTCCAGGGATGTTCAATACACATCAAGAGAAAATTAAATCTAATATTACGCAGTCTCAAAATAAATTAGCAGACTTAAGGCAGACATCTGAACAATTAAAACAGGAAATGATGGCATTAGAACACAAGTCACCCCCAGGTAAACTGGTTATGCTGGAGAGGTTACACAAATTGTTTACCACAGAGGTTAAATATGTTGTTGCAAAGAACACCTGTTTTTAATTTATTTGCTTCATTTGCGATTCACATGATTATTTGTCGTTTATGCCAAATTTTTTGTTGGTTTCGGTGTGGCGAGTATTTGCCTCAGTGTGTTGGTAACGCATAGTAGTTTCTAGCATGCTGTGGCGGAGATTTTCTTTTACCATGCGAATATCAATCCCCGCATCTACCTGATGGGTCGCTGACGTGTGGCGTAGCCAATGAGTGGAGACTTGTGTGATAACAAATGCGCTAGCGGGGTCTGTTTCTTTTACTTTTTCGCTGATTCGACGACAGGTGTTTCTAATGAGCTTGTATAACATGGAATCTGATATTGGCATATATTTGGTGCCAATAGCATATCTACTGCTACATACAAGCGGGATGGTAGTTTCCTGCGGGCTTGGAAAATCTGGTAGTCGTAAAAATTTGCGATAACGAATAAGGGATAAAAATAGCTCATTTGTAACTGGTATTTCACCATATTTATTCCCCTTGCCAATTACTCTTAGCCACCAGTTATCATGACGATTTAAAAAATCACTCATCTTGGCACTTGCTATTTCATGCCGTCTACACCCTGTAAGATATAACAATGCAAATACCCATTTGATACGTTCATATTCATGAGCTTCTTTTGGGGTGGATTCTGGCATTCCTTCTATATATTCAACAATATATCCCCATTCTTTATGAGTGAGATATCTATCGATAGATTTATTGATTATCACTCTATTGCTTCTGGCTTTAAATAAAGTAAACGGGTTATTTAACAGATAACCACTGTCAATTAAGTATCTAAATAATATCGTAAGCACGCGCATGTTTAATGCTGTGGAGCTTGGAGACAGTCCACGGATAAAAGGCTTCCATTCGGGGTGATTGCGAGGCTTGGCTTTACCACACCAGTATTCCTGTGGGCTTGGGTCTGATAAAAATAACTCATAATCTTTAATATCTTCACGTTTTAACTGGTTAAATTTAAGACCAGCATTCATACACCACATTAAAAAGCGTTCAGCAATTTGACGGTACGATATGATAGTGTTTGGGCTATTCCTAAACTCATTTAACCACGTGCGGATGGCATCAATATCATTTGAGGCGTAGATTATTTTAGAATTTGATTGATTGCCGTTGGGAGATTGATTAAGTGTTACGTTATTGGTTATCACATCTAACGCATTTTTTAAGCTGTCCATTGATGTATCTGTTAATTGTTTTTCCATAAATATAATTGTAGCATATATGTGAGATTTAATAAAAATTTTTCGCACTATATTATACAATTTGCGGATGATTATAATAAATTTTATTGCACTGCAAATGTTGGGTTTATTTTTTGATCAAAGGAGCGACAGATGACTATGGGTGCATTTATTGTTTTAGAAGTATTTATACTTCTAGTGGTTATATTTGAAATTTATGCAGGCAATCATCGTGAAGATGAAGCGCCAAAGCACAATAAACATGCTTAATACTGCATCTTAAACCAATCTTCTGCATCTTTTGTAAGGTGTGGAGATACTTTGTCTTTTATTTTATTGTAGTAATCTATAATCTGCATTTTTTCGGTTTGAGTGAGCATTCTCTCATCAATTAATTTTTTATAATAAGGCACTAAAGTTAGGGTTTCAAATCCGTAAAATTTGCCATATTCATGTGTGCTTGGGGTTTCTATTTCAGTTACTAAGCATAAGTTTTCTATCCGAATACCATACTGGTTTTCGATATAAAAACCTGGTTCATTGCTAACTATCATCCCAGGTAATAGTGGGACTTTCGAATATGTTTGTGAGATTCTCTGTGGCCCCTCATGAACACACAAAAAGCTCCCCACTCCATGCCCCGTACCATGTCTATAGTCGATACATTCATCCCAGAGATATTGCCTTGCTATTGCATCAATATGCTCTCCACATGTGCCGTGTGGGAATTTTACCCTACTTAATGCCAAATGCGCTTTTAGTACCAATGTATAGTAATGTTTTTGTGTATCCGTTGGCTCCCCCAAATGTACCACACGAGTGATATCTGTAGTACCAGAAAGATATTGCCCACCTGAATCCACCAAATAAAGACTAGTATTATCAATTTTTTTATTTGTGTTCTCTGACGCTCTATAATGAATAACCGCACTATTTTCTCCAAACCCACTAATAGTGTGAAAGCTATCCCCCCTTAGATTAATATTTTTAGCCCTTAAATGAGATAACATATCTTGTGCACTAATTTCATCCACACCATCTACCCAAGATTTATCAAGCCATGCAAGAAATTCAATAACCGCAACAGCATCAGAATAATGAGCAAGTCTTGCCCCAGCTATTTCAATATCATTTTTAATTGCTTTTTTGTGTTGAATTGGCGACATGCCAAGTATTATTTCGTTACTATTACACAAAGAACGATACATCCATTCATTTGCAGTTTTTTCATCCAATAAAATTTTTGATTTGAGTGTATGAAGTATATTTCCAAATTCACCATATGCTAAGATTTTGATATTTGCAATAGACAACATATCAAGAAGATTTTTATCTAGTTTGTTAATATCTACAAATAATGTTGCATTAGTCAATCCAACTATAGCGTAGCTAATAACTAGCGGATTATAACTGATATCACTCCCGCGCATATTAAATAACCATGCTATTTCATCTAGCGTATTTAATGCGATATAGTCCACTTTATGAATGCGTAATTCACCCCTTAACCATGAGAGTTTGTCTTGCACGCCACATCCAGTATATTTGTCATCTAAATAATATGCATGATTTGTTGGCGGATTTATTGAGACATGAGGGAATTCATTATGTTTCATGCGAATTTTATCAATGAGATTTACATCAATTGATATTGCATCCCCGTTTATTGAATGCATGATATTTTTTAAATTTGCACTATTATGTGTGGTGATTAACTTTAGATCATAGCCGAGTTTCATATTTACGGCATTTAATTCAAGCCATGAATTTATTTCAGATATATATCCTTTTTGCTTGATTAATGTATAATGATCATGATCTAGCTCTTGTTCTGCTTGTAGAAAATATCTACCATCCGTCCAAAGATATGCGTGGTGAAGGGTTACTATCACCACACCCGCAGAACCAGTAAAATTACTTATCCACTCTCGCCTTTTATGGCATTCTGGGAGATATTCGTTATTGTGTTCATCATTTGACGGGACAAGATACATGTCTATTCCATGCGTTACCATCTCAGCTCTTAATAGTGCTAGTTTTTCTATTATTTTCACTAGATGTCCTTTTGTGTTGTTTGTTTGGTTGTTTAATTTTGTATTTTCTTGTGCAATTTATACCCATCTTCACCGATGCTCAATCTAAATCTATTGTATAACAGTGTGTTATGAGTTTTTAAAACTTTTTTAAGGCAGCACAGTATCCGGAATTTTTAGGATTTCGCAGGTTTGAAATAAGTTTTTAACAACCCACATGGATTAGCTTTTATATTTAATTTTCTGTATATTTCCGCTTGTTCTGGAGTTGCCCTAGAAGTTTTTCTAAGTTTTACTACGCCACCAATTTTTAAGTCCATGGTAGTTGTTGTTCTAAGTTGTATTGCCA
>CANISK010000078.1 GCA_947470205.1 Neisseriaceae bacterium
CAAGATGTTCAACCTCATCATAGTCAATAGCCTCATTTGAATCTAATCCATAGCTAATGAAATTAAATAATTTACCAGATAAATTTACAGGAGAGCCATGAGTTAAATGCCCACCTTCATTTAAAGACATTCCAAGCACCGTGTCGCCTGGTTTTAATACTGCAAAATACACCGCCTGATTGGCTTGGGAACCAGAGTGTGGTTGCACATTAGCATACTCTGCATCAAATAACTGTTTTGCTCTATCAATAGCAATTTGTTCAATCTTATCAACATATTCACATCCACCGTAGTATCTCTTATTGGGGTACCCTTCGGCATATTTATTGGTAAGAGTAGAGCCTTGCGCTTCTAAAACCGCATGAGATACGTAATTTTCAGAGGCAATAAGCTCAATATGGTCTTCTTGTCTTTTTGCTTCTTGTTGGATTAATACCTCTATTTCCTCATCTATTTGATGAAGGGTATTGTTTAAATGTGTCATTTTTATGTTCCCTTTTTAATATGCACAATATTTATAGTCTCATCCACATAATTTAAGTTACTCTCATTCCCGCGCATATTTTTGTCATTCCCGAGAAATCCATATCGTTATACATAAGTATTTAGATATGAAAACCATCAAACACAGTCATTGCGAACCATGATTTATCAGGGTGTGGCAATCTCACATGAAATAACACACAATATGTAAAAGTGGAGTGTCAGGCATTTAGATTGCCACGCTATGATAAATCATAGCTCGCAATGACTGATTTTTATATTTTCTTATATCAAATTGCGATAACCTCAAAAAACTTGTCTTTAAATTTTGCCTGTGAATTTTTAGCTTTCTTCATTTATTGTAAATGGACAATATCTAGCACCTCTACCAATTAATTGAGCCTCACTTATGGTGGCAGTACCAGGCTTGTTAGCTTTTGCATCACGAGTATTATAAAGGCGCACTATATCAAATAAATTTAATACATCCCATCCTTCATCTAGTGCCTTTACTGCAAATACCGCACGAATCGGATTATCTGGGTTTTCTAATGAATTTAACAATAACTGATTTTCTTTTTTGTATACCGAGGTACTTACCGAGGGACTACTATCCACCAAAATACATTTATCATCCTCAAATGCTGATTGTAATTGTAAAGCTAAGCTCTCACATGTGGCATCTTTACTGATAAAATAAGCAAACGCTTTCGCTAACACTCCTTGTGCTATATTGCTTGATAGCCCAAGTAAATCAGATCCGCTAATGTTGGCAATTTTATTTAAAAATTTCTCTTTAAATTCACTTGAAATAACCACTTTTGTATCATCTGTTTTCGTGGTTCTATTTGCCTGATTGGCTTTAAACATAATCACAGGTTTGATATTGATTTTATGATCTGCAAAAATATGTAATCTATACTGAGATAGTACACATGCCAATAATGCTCGTTCTAATACTGGCATTGTAGATTGTAAAATGTGCACATCCTTAGAGTATCTATCAACATAAAAACTTTTTAATGGATAATCATAAATGAGTTTATCGGCATATTTAGCAGCAATTTGTGGATTGTGTAATTCAGCAGTTGCACTAAACTCTAACATCACATTATCTGGGTTGGCATTTAACACCTTCATAGCTGTTGCCTCCCAGTTATGTTCTTCTTTAAATAGCGACTGCTGTTTGCCTTTGTCACCTTTAGTTGCAACATTTAAATGATGAGCCTCATCAGATAATAAGACAATTTTTTTATTCTCAAAGTCTTCATAGGTGAGTGAATTTTCTGATGGTTCATTAAGCCTTGAATGTAATCTCTGTGTCGTAGTAAAACAAATATTAATGTCATTAGTATTTACGCCATCAAAATTGTCACACTCACAGATATTTATCTGTTGATTATTGATGTTTACAGGTGATTTAAATAGATATTTGGCGGAGTGGGTATTTAAAAAATTATCCCTAGTTTTTTCTAATACGTTTTTACTAGCAACAAAAAATATAAAATTACGATATCCAAGCTGGTACAAATGTAATATCGCCCCCGCCATAATAAGCGTCTTACCGCTACCAGTTGCCATTTGTAATAATAAATGTATCGGTGAATTGCGATTTTTATCGTGTTCTATATATTTCTCTAACCTGATAAATGCCTCTTTTTGATAATCCCTTATGCTAAACTTTGGGTTAAGATTATCCTTTATTACATCCTTAACCGCTTGAGGTAATTTCTTGCGTTTGGATAGGGCATTATAATCATTTAATAATTCAGATTTAATATCATTCATTGTGAGGGTTATTTCATAGAATAAAATTTATGATTCATTTTTTAGCTATGATTACGCATTAAAGTTTCAATAGCAATATCTTCATCAAGTTGTGGCCAATGCACACCAACCCCATGACCAATCAAACGCCAATCGTTACGTTCAATATCATTCGCATCACGTAGTCTTGGAAACCATTCCAATGGCGCATAAATTTCTCTGCCATCAGCTAAAATAACATGCAATGCTGTTTTGGTAAAACTAACATCAATTGCATGTTCATCAAATTCAATTGCTAAAGTGTTCATACCATTTCTCCAAAAATAATTCTCTATACTTGGCAATCATTCATCTAGGCTAAAAAATAAAAAGCGACATCAAATGTTGCATTAATCAGTTACTTCATAGAATAAAATTTATGATTAATTTTTTTGTCTGTATCAGATACCGCATAGTCCACATCCTCAATTTTAGGTTTATTGAGTTTACCATCAATAATATATGGCTCATGTTGGGATAAAAGTTCTTTTAAATCATCATAAAGGTTTTGCATGGTATATATTTCTAATTAGTCTGATTATCATGTTGATTATTTAATAGCTGTTGTATTTGCTCTACTGACATATCAGAGGACTTAGCAACAATGTCAATATCCACTCCAGCTTGCAATAATCGCAACGACATTTTTATTTGACCCTTCATCTCCGCAGTCTTTAACGCATTTTTCTGTACCATAATAAACTCTCGCTTTTTATACTGTAGCTCTAGCTCCTCATGTGATAATGAAGCTGTATTGCTAATTTCAAATGCAGTTACAATAGGTGGCGCTATGTTATCTGGAATATACTCTAAACTACCAGCATTCTTGATGAAGTATATCCATTGGTCTTGAATGCCTTCCAACTCATCTAAGCTCTTATTGAATTTAGGTAACTCAATAAATATCATTTCTAAGTCATCGCTATAAGTAATAAACTCTTTTTTTTCAATTAGTTTAAAATTTGATATTACATTGTCTATATCTTCAAACATAATAAAATCTACAATAGTGAGCGCTATGATTGGATTGAGTAGGGTATAGTCTTCACCTTCTAATAATTGCGTAGAATAATTTTTAGCAGCATTGTATAAAATACGCTTTTCAAAACCATCATGATTTAAAATCTGCATTTCAATAATCACCGTAGTGTGATTATCTAATAATGCCTTTACATCCACAAAGGTATCTTTCATGCCCTTAAGGAGTGGTATATTATATGGATCCACTATGGTTAAGTCTACTATTTTTGCATTATTGTTAAAATGAATAACCGCATTTAAAAAAGACATGAGTCTGACTTTACTATCAATACTACCAAATACTTTTTTAAATGCGAAGTCTGTTCTAATATCTAAAAATTTCATTTGTGAGTCCTGTTATGAGTATATTTATTCTATTCTGCCATATTTATCATCATAGCGAATAATATCATCTTCACCAAGATAAGTACCACATTGTATTTCAATCAATATCAAATTTCTCTCAGTGTGGTTTTCAAGGCGGTGCAAATGTCCTGCCTCTATATAAGTAGACTCATTAGCCTTCAAGGTAAAAGTTTGGTCATTATTTACCACGGTTGCAACACCTTCCACAACCACCCAGTGCTCGCTTCTGTGTTTATGAGACTGCAATGATAAAGATGCAAGAGGCTTAACCTCAATACGTTTAATTTTATGGCATGAACCCTCTTCGAGTACTGTGTAAGTACCCCATGGGCGATGTGCAGTTTGGTGCAAGTCTGATGTTTTATGTTCCATTTGCTTTAGTCTCTCAAAAATATGTTTAACATTTTGTGAATTATGTTTATTGGCAACTAGTACGGCATCTGGAGTATCCACAATCACGAGGTTATCAATATCCACCCCTGCGATAATTCTATTCGTGGAATATATCAAGCAGTTTGTAGTATTGTGTAATATAGTCTCCCCAATAATCGAGTTACTTTGTTGGTCTTTAGGTGTATTTTGCTCAATAGATAACCAAGAGCCAATATCAGACCATCCAAGTGTGCAAGGTATCACAGCTGTGCATGTGCTTTTTTCAAATAAAGCATAGTCTACAGAGATATTTTCAACCTCTTTAAAATATTCACTATTTAAGTGGATAATCTTATTATTTTTAATTATATCTACATCTGAGTTAGTTAGTGTTTTATCACATGTATCCACTAAGTGTGTGGCATATAAATTAAATTCTTGTAAAAATGTTTTCACAGTTCCACAAAACATCCCAGAGTTCCATAGATAACGATTAGTATTTACATACTCTATAGCGGTTTTTAATTGTGGTTTTTCTACAAATTGTTTAATTTTAAATCCATCTAATATCGGGTTTTCTTTATCTATTTCAATATACCCATACCCAGTTTCAGGATATTCTGGGTGAATGCCAAATGTTACAATATGCCCATCTTGTGCGATTTTAGATGCGGCATTGACTACCGTTTTAAATGCGATATTATCAGTTATTAAATGGTCAGCTGGTAATACCAATAATGTTTCGTTTTCATTATTTATATATTTTTTAGCAAATAAACAAGCGTTTATAATTGCAGGAGCAGTATTTTTACCAAATGGCTCTAAAATAAAATGAGTGTTTATTTTTTTACTATTTATGTGTTGATATTCATCCTGCATTCTAAAATGTAATTTTTCATTAGTGATGGTTAAAATATCGGTCACATTGTCAAGGTTCATAGCACGAATGAAAGTTTTTTGTAATAAACTTTCATTATCGGCTAGCTTTAAAAAAGGTTTCGGGTCTGACTGTCTAGATACAGGCCATAATCTAGAACCAGCACCACCTGATATTATTACTACTATCATAAATTATTCTTATCCAAATTAATAATCATATTAATGATTGCCTTAAGCCTATGGCTTATAGCGTTTTTTTCATTTTGGGTCAATTCAGCTACAGTTTTGTTTAGTTCTTTTAAGAACATGTGTGGATCATACCCAAACCCATTTGTACCACGTGGGGTATTGATTATTTCTCCATGCAACACACCATCTGCTACAATTGGTTGTGGGTCAGACAGGTGTCTTATAAAGACCAATACACAGTAATAATATGCTTTTTTGTTGTTATGCACAGTGAGTTCATAAATGAGTTTTTTATTATTTGCATTTGATTCTCGGCTATTTCCAGCATATCTTGCAGATAATACCCCAGGTTCCCCATGCAGTGCTTCCACGCACACTCCAGAATCATCAGCAATAACCGGCAGATGGGTATATTTACTACAATTACGTGCCTTGTGAAGTGCGTTTTCAATAAATGTACCATACGGTTCATCAATTTCAGGTACATTAAATGTAGATTGAGGAATGATTTCAATATCAAATTTATTGCAAATATGGTTAAATTCCTCAATCTTACCCAAATTATTTGATGCTAAAACAATTTGCTTCATAATGATTACCGAATTCTCATGCCAGGAATTGCATTCATATCAGTTTCTAGGATGTAAATTCCACTATTTTTATCTTCAAAGCTAGCGGCAAGAACCATACCCTCACTAATACCAAATTTCATTTTGCGAGGCATCAAGTTTGCAATCATTACCGTATGCTTGCCAATTAAATCCTCTGGTTTATAAGCAGATTTAATACCAGCAAATATATTTCTAGTCCCAACTCCAATATCAAGGGTTAGATTGATTAGTTTATCCGCTCCATCTACGTGTTTTGCATCAATAATCTTGGCAACACGAAGGTCAATTTTGCTAAAGTCATCAATGGTGATAGTATCTGCAATTGGCTCATATTGGTGATCTGGAGCGTTAGGTGTCTCAGTGTTAATAGTGTGATTTTCATTATTAGAGTTAATTAGCGTATCTGTCATGGTATTATCTATCCTTTTAAGTAAATGGTTATATTTATTTATTACGTGATTTTCCAGATGATTATTTACGTCAATCCACCTTAGGTCATTAATGTTTAAAAACTGTTCAATTTGAATACATAAAGATGGTGTGATTGGTTTTAGATATAATGTAATTATCTTAAAAGCGTTAATTAAAATGGTACATATTTCATGTAATTTAATATGTGCGGTGGTATCACGAGCCAATACCCACGGTTTGACCTCATCAATAAATTCATTAATATAGTCCACCAATTCCATAATAACCCGTGTGACTTTAGCAAATTCTCGTGCGTGGTATTCTTCTTTAATTAAATCCGCACTATTTGTGATTTTATCTATAATGTATTTGTATTCATCTGAGATTATGGTAAGCTTATTATCAAAAAATTTATCTAAAAATGATGAAGTACGAGCGGCGATATTAATAAATTTACCGATTAATTCTGAATTTACTCGCGATACAAAGTCATTTAATGAAAAATCTATATCATCAATTTTAGTGGTGAGTTTGCTTGCAATGTAATAACGAAATAGTGTTGGTGAAATGCCAGATTTTATGAATTGTTTGGCACTAATGAATGTACCTTTTGACTTGGACATTTTTTGATTATCGACAGTTAAAAAACCGTGAGGAAGTATCTTTTGTGGAGTTTGAAATCCAGAATAATATAAAACTGATGGCCAAAATAATGCATGAAAGTATATAATATCTTTCCCAATAAAATGATATATCTGAGTATGTTCATTGTTCCATAAGCCATAAAAATCAATATTCATTTTGTGGCAATAGTTCAATAAACTACCCATATAGCCAATTGGCGCATCTAACCATACGTAAA
>CANISK010000079.1 GCA_947470205.1 Neisseriaceae bacterium
AGAATTATTTTCAATAACTTCATCGGCATGCATCAGTTGTAATTCTCTTTTAATTTGCGTTTTAATGATATTGTCTACATCGAATTTTGATAAATTATTTCTCGTCCCTAAACGTTTGTATATAGTATTTATATCGCAATCAACAAAAATTGAATAGTTTATAAGTTTTAAAAAAATATCTACTTTAAATAATAACGGCACAACTAGTATCACCAACGGCGCTGATGTTTTTTTAAGCATTTCAAGTGTTTGGTTGTATATTTTTGGATGAAGTATATTGTCAAACTTAGCTCTTGCGTTATCATTCATAAAAATGAGATTTCGCATTTTTGTACGATTTAATGCACCATCATTATTGATATATTGTTCACCAAATTCTTTTTTGATTTCAAGTATTGTATTTGCATCATGACTAGTTATATCATGAGATATTATATCAGTGTCTATTATTCCAACACCACAATCTTTAAAAATATTTGCAACAATGGATTTGCCACTACCAATTAACCCTGTCAAGCCCACAATGAAAGTCATAAAACAAAATACTTATTACTAAATAATACGATAATACTTGCCACCCCTAGAAATGGCCCAAATGGAATCGCTTGACTTAGTTTAATTTTTTTCAATAAATATAGTACAATAAAATATGATATCCCCAATAAAGAAGAGATAAACACGATTGGTATAAATCCTGATATGCCAACCCATATAAGTATGCCTGATAAGAACCTGAAATCCCCATGCCCCATGCCATTTTTTTTGGTTATAAGATTATATATGAAATTAATTATCCATAATGAGAAATACCCTATAAATCCACCTATAATTGAATTTAATAGACCACCTGATATCATCCCACGTAAATTACACAATACACCAATTAATGCAAATGGCGTGGTAAGCTCATGTGGTAAATAAAAGGTTTGTGCATCAATGAATATGATTACCAACACAAAACTCACAAAAATCATTAATGACAATGTGTAATAGATATCGTAATGTAGATATCCAATGTATAAAAATAAACATCCTGTGAGTATTTCTACCAATGGATATTGGATGGGAATTGGTTTTTTACAGCTCCAGCACCTAGTGTGAGATAAAAAATAACCCAAAATTGGTATATTAAAAATATATTTGATTGGGGTGTTGCAATTAAAGCAACTGGACTTAGGCATAAATAGATTAAATAAATCAGGATATTGATCTATTTTTTTATATTCATCAGGGGGTAAATTTAAAATATCTACACCTTCCTTATGCCATTTTCTTTGCAACATAATTGGCATTCTAAAAATAACTACATTCAAAAAACTACCAATACAAATACCCACCACAAAATAAAACAATAACATGTATACCCTTTACTGATAACGTCAGTGCGGAATAAAACGGGAAATGATGTTGATAACAATCTACTTATCATTAAGCTTTGAGATTGTCACTCTTTCTACCCAATAATCCCCAACGTTGATTATCTCAAAAATTAGATTATTTAATTTAAAACATACCCCAACATTTGGTATTCCGCCTAACACATACTGCACTAAACCATTTATAGTGAGGGCATTTTGATTGAGTGTTATATTTAAATGGTACAGCTCATTAAGCTCACGAATTAACATTGTCCCATCTACTATTAATTGATTATGTTCATTTTGAATCACCAAATATTTTTGCTGTACAGATTCGGTAGTAAAATCCCCAAAAATCATTTCCAGCATATCTTCTAAGCATATTATACCAGATATATCTCCATATTCATTAATTGCAACAAATATACGCTCTCTGTTCTTTTGCGCACGATGTATTTGTTTTACAATGGGAGTAAAATCATTGACAAATGCAATAGGTTTAATTCTCTGTGTTAAATTGAGGATGGTTTCTTGATCCTGATTAATTGACAATACATCTCTTACGTGAATAAAACCAACGATGTTATCTATCATGCCATCATATACTATTATTCTTGTATGGTGAGTTGTACGAATTTTTTGATAAATCGTTTCAGGGTTATCTTTTATATTCACCCCCTCCACCATACGAAGTGGTATTAGAACTTCCTTTACAAGTAAATTTTCTATAGCCATAGAATTCAATAAAATAGAGCGATGTTTATCTTTAAATGGAGACCTTTTGTCTGCAATAATTTCTTTGATTTCATCAAGAGATGCAATTTCTGCATCTTTAAATTCAAATAGCATTGTGATGAATGCTATTAGTTTATCAATTGTCCAAATTATTGGTTTGGATATGATGAAGATATAGTAAGCTGGGATTGATACAAATTTCAATATGGCAATAGGATATCTTGCGGCTAGTATTTTAGGCAACGCTTCGGAGAAAATAATAATAAATAATGCGATAATTAAAGTTGTAATAGGTAGTATTAGATGTGAATCCGAAGGTGGTAATATGGAGGTAATGAAAAATGTTGCAATGGTAGTGAAGGCTGTATTTGCAAGACTATTGCCAAATAAACTAAATATTAAGATTTGATTTAATGAAGATTTTAATTTATATGCATATTTTGCCCAGGTATATTTAATTTGAAGTGATTTTAATCGATGCTCTGATATTGCCACTGTAGCAGTTTCAAGACATGAAAACAAGCTACCCACCAATAAAATAAATAAAACCAAAACAATGCCGCCACCAACGGAGTGCCCACCCACGTAATGCTCCATATATCAATCCTATATCAATATAATACATTGGCATATTTTAACATATTTTGGAATTTGATGTATGAGATATAACACTGCGCCTCTGCCCCATTGTCATTCCGTGCTTGACACGGAATCTAGTAAAACTATAGAGCGGGGATTCCCGACGACATAGGGAATGACAGATCTATTCGCCGGAATAATAAGGGTTAGAATGTATGTGAAAAGCCTATCGCTAAAGTTGATTGATTAGATGCGTATTGATTATTTCCATTAACTATGCCTGGTTGTAGTGGTGGCTGTGGAGTTGTACCATTAACTGGTCCTAAAGATACGTTTTGCAATGTATCTCCATACCATATTTGCCCAAAGTTTACAAAAGCAATAGTGCGTGGTGTGATATTCCAATCAAGCTCTGCAACCGCATTTTGATAACCAGTGCCCCCAATTTGTTGTGCATTTCCTGCTATTAATTGCAATGCATTTCCACCTATCATCATATTGTTACCATATGCGTAACCAATTTTAGGCGTCCATGGCCCTAAATGATACCCAAACGATACTCCAAATTCTTGAGTTTGCAATTGTGCGTTATTGTACAATTGATTTGCTTGATTTTGAAATGCAGGATTGCTATATATAACACCAAGTGTACCACCAGAGTTTGCCCATGAATTCCAAGCCAAGCCATCACTGATTTGCATTGCTGCATTTACAATAATTCCTTCTGGGTCGTTATAAGTCAGCTCTAAGATTCCAGTATATGCGTTACTATAGGCTGAATTTGGGAATGACGGGTTGGGTGTAATACCGCTAATACCTGTGCTATATGTACCAACTTGTTGCCATATCATAGTACCTAAATTTGCTGCCCAATTACCATGTGTGTACCCAATTCCACCCACCAATATACCACCTGAATATACTCCATTCAAACCACCACCGTAGTTGTTGGTTTGATTTACCCCGGTAACATCAACCACTCCATTATTGCTAAATCCGTATAACGCAGTAACATTAAACCCACCAACTACTGGACTATCGTATCTCAATGATGTAGGAACTAATTTGGATGTACGGGTAAGTTTACCTAAACAGTTTGCACCGTTTGCACAGTTAAACATATTGGTGTTACCCATATTTGAACGCACATAGTTGCTCAAGTTACCCATGCGAATTCTACCCCATCTACCTTGTAGCCCAAGATATGTTTCACTGGATGCTAGTGAATTTGAATGGTTCGTAACATATCCGTTAGTATTATTGGGTGCTAATGGGTTAGGCACTATCATGCCACCAGCTGTGGTATTGTAGTATGATTGACCAGCTGCGATATCAAGATATTGTTCTACTTGCCATATCACAGAAGTTTCGCCATATACTGGATCTGTTCCTCTTATACCGAAATATGAGCCATAATCTTGGACGCTTCCGCCTTCTGGAATGGGTGCGCTTTGAAATTGGTCATTCTCTGTACCAACAGCCACCTTACCATACAGGCTAACATCCGCAAATGACACACCAGACAAGGCAGTTAAGAAAACCAGAAGACTTTTATTGATTTTTTTCATACTTGAAACAATCCTTTATAAATACGTATAGAATGCAAAAAATAAAACAACAACAATTAATGGGAGTAACTTTATCACAAATACAAAAAATATGCATATATTTTTTATTAAAAGTTGGAAGTATAGTGTTGGTTGCTGAATTGATTAAATTAGCATTACTAAATGAATACTGAAAATCCAGTGAAGCTCCATGCCATACTGATGAATTATAAACTAGCTAATTGGGTAAAATCGTGTAATTGCTACGAGACCAATTGGTTAACCCATTCGCGCCAAAAACATAATTAAACACATCAATGTCAACCATTTGAGAACGCATATAACTTGAGATATTACCCAATTTGATACTACCCCATTCGCCTTTTACTCCTACATAGCTATCACTTGATGCTAATGTATTGAATTCTACTAATTGTTTCCCTGTGGATGTGCTATTTTGTGGTACAATTAATCCGTTTGCAGTGGAAATGGAGTTGGATGTATTTCCAGTTAAATTAATAAATTGTTCCACTTGCCAAATAAATAATGACTGTTGAGTGATGGTTTCATTACCGTGAATACCAAAATAAGAACTATCGTCAACAGCTGAGCTTTGATTTAATGTTTGTGTGGAATATGCGGTATCGTTTTGAATTGAAGAAATGAGCTTACCGTATAGATTTACATCAGCATATGTAAAATTTATAGTAAATAAATTTAATAGAAACAATGCTAGCAATCTTATATTTTTAACTTCTATCATGGTTATATCCAGATTTTCGATTGATTTATTTTGGATGCAATGGGATTGCAGCAGCTTTTGACTGTGTTTGTTTATTTATCATATCGAATGAGCGTGTACAAATAAATGATAATAATTATAGCATAACTTGTTGTTACTTTTTAGGTGAGTGGATGGAATACTTTTTAACTGAACAAACCATTAAAATATTAAAACAAATTTTACAAGCTAATTCAGATTACATGTATCATCAAGAGGATAATTTAAAACAATTTAGTAAAGTACAGTCACCTAACGCAACTTTGGTAATGTGTTGTGACTCTAGAGCTCACACCACATCATTTACCTGCAATCCTGAAAATAATTTCTTTATTGTGCGTAATATTGGTAATCAATATATTTTAAATCAAGGATGTGTGGAATTTGGTGTGCATGTATTAAAAACACCGCTTTTAATTTTCCTAGGACACACCCAATGTGGTGCAATTAAAGAGTCCATGAACAATTATAGTCATTTACCGTCTAGTATTATTCGTGAGATTGATCACCTGGCATTATCAATTAAAAAATCTGAACTACATGGGGATTGCGAGCATAAATGGGCAAGCGCTGTTGTGAATAATGTAAATCAACAAGTTGAATTGGCATTAAAAGATTTTGGTCTATTGTGTTTAAATAAAAAACTTATTGTGATCGGCATGGTGCTTGATCTTGATAATTCGATGGGTGGTGGATATGGTAAAATTAGTGTGATTAATATCAATGGGGAAACCGATCTTGCTAAATTTACAAACTATGAAGGCCATGCATAATGAATAAAAAAATTATTTCATTCAATCAGGTTGATAAAATATATTGTGACAATGCTCATGTAATTAAAAATTTATCTTTTGAAATTGATAGGGGTGAACTAGTTTTTATTGCCGGTACATCTGGGTCTGGTAAATCAACAATATTAAAATTAATTGCCGGTATAGAAAACGCCACTTGTGGTGAAATTATGGTAAACGATATTAGCCTCACCAACACAAACCATAATCATCGAGCATTCATCCGTCAACACATTGGATTTATTTTTCAAGATCACAAAATACTTCTTGATAGAAACGTATTTGATAACGTGAGGTTGCCATTGGATGTACTTGGTTATTCCAGTGATGTGATTTTTGCACGTGTGGTTGTTGCCCTTAAGCAGGTTGGTTTGGAGCATAAAATTTACCATATGCCCGAGCAGTTATCTGGTGGTGAATCTCAACGTTTATGTATCGCACGAGCAATTATTCATCAACCTAAAATTTTACTTGCAGACGAACCAACCGCAAATCTAGATAGAGATAATGCATTAAAAATTTTGGAGTTATTTAAAAAATTTCATAGCGCTGGTACCACTATTTTGGTGTCTGCACATGATGAATCTTTATTGAATGACTACGGTAAACGAATTTTACGCATACAACACGGTGGTTTTAAAGGTTGATATGGAGATTATTGATTATGAATTTAACTAAACAAATGCGTGCAATCCACGTAACAATCAAAAAAATAATTGTCCATCCTATTGATTATCTACTCAATATAATTATTATATCATTATTGATTAGTGTTATTGCTATCATATTGTCCCTTAGCAATACCAATGTGGAATGGCAAAAAAATAGCGTAGTGTACCCGAAGCTCACCGTTTCATTAAACAGTAACGCATCTAGTCGTGAGTTAACTCAATTACACGCCGCAGTTGCAAGTTTTACCAAAAATAATCTTATTAAAGAACTGCAATATGTGGGTAAGGATGAGGCAATGAGAGAATTGCAACACAACCCACAATTAAAAGATATTACCAATCAGATAATTAACGATACCGATAATGAATTACCAAATATTATAATAATCAAGACCAATACAAGTGATTTAACACTTTTAAATCAATTAAAAAACAAACTTGCTGGACTAAATTTTGTAAATTCAGTTGATTTAGATGAGCAGTATGCCAATAAATTA
>CANISK010000080.1 GCA_947470205.1 Neisseriaceae bacterium
CTTTATTAATATTTTATATTAAATTTTAATGAGTTTATTCCAGTAACATTTGCGCCAATCCCGATATTTACATCATTAGATGGGTTGATTGATAACATATAGTTACCAGCGTAGTTATTAATCGCATTTTGTAATGTTTTAGTTTGGAATGAATTTAAATTTGGACCGGTAGCATTTATAACACCCCTGCGACTATAATCAGATACATTTACATTTGATGTATTCATGTTTACATTATTAGCTTGTAAATTATTTGCAGAATGACTACAGAAGATTGAATCACGGAGTTTTGGATTGGAGCTATTGCAGTAATCTTCAGTTATTGCATTATATTTATATATACCCTGAGATTCTATAATTGTATTACTATTTACAACACCAGTTGAGACTGGTGTATTTTTTGATGATGTGGTTAAAAAGCTTGGCACAAAATTTGGTACAAAATCTGCCAAGCCAATTGCATAACAAACACGCATAAAAAAACATCCAATTATACAAATAATTAGATGTTTCATGATTAATACGCTTTTTTATATGGAAAATGAAGACCCACATCCACATGTCGTTGCTGCAGTTGGATTTTTAATGGTAAATTGAGAACCTTCAAATGAATCAACATAATCAATTTCAGCTCCAATTAAATATTGGGAAGACATGCTATCTACTAAAAATTTCACCCCATCTTTAGCAATAACAAAGTCATCTTCGGTGATAATTTCATCAAATGTAAAGCCATATTGAAAACCAGAACAGCCACCGCCAGTGATAAAAACCCTGAGAGATAAATCTGGGTTTTCTTCCTCCAAGATGAGTTCTTTTACTTTATTAACCGCATTTTCGGTGAATATTATGTTATTATTCATTATATTATAACACTACTTGACGTAGCCTTTCAAGGATTTTTTTAGTTTATAATTGATGCCGCTGCCACTTCAGCTGCAAAATCAACCACTTTTTTTCCCATACCCTCACCCACCACAAACATCACAAAGCTATTTACCTTAGCGTTTTTAGTGGATAAGAGTTTTTCCACTGTGATATCTGGATTTTTTACAAATGGTTGACCTAGTAATGTGATTTCAGCCAAATATTTATTTATTCTGCCATCCACCATTTTTGTAACGATATCTGCAGGCTTGCCAGATTGACTTGCTTGTTGGATGTAAAT
This sequence comes from Neisseriaceae bacterium, assembly GCA_947470205.1. Lineage (GTDB taxonomy): Bacteria > Pseudomonadota > Gammaproteobacteria > Burkholderiales > UBA11063 > Aquella. Next base: position 1,169 of record CANISK010000080.1, read on the forward strand.
ATTTCTCTCTGCTTCAATTTTATCCTGGGATACATTTTCCTTTGATACACAAATTGGTTTAGACGCTGCAATGTGCATTGCTAAATCTCGCCCAAGCTCATTATCTCCACCTTCGATGTCTATCATAACCCCAATTTTTTTACCATGTAAATATGTTGCGATATGGCCATTAGTGTTGATGAGCTCAAATCTACGTAACATGATATTTTCACCAAGCTTCGCAACGATTTCACGACGTTCTTCTTCTAGTGATTTACCTGATGATAGTTTTGTATTTTGTAATTCTTCAACTGTTTTTGGGTGAGTTATAAGTATAGTGCTCGCAATCAAATTAGCAAATGCTATAAAGCTATCATCTTTTGCCACAAAGTCCGTTTCGCAGTTTATTTCTACCAGCACACCGTGTTGATTTGTGCTATCCATCTGTGCTATTACCACCCCTTCAGCTGCAATTCTACCTGCCATTTTACCAGCCTTTGCGCCACTTTTAATGCGTATAATTTCTTCGGCTTTTTTTAAATCTCCATTTGCCTCAACTAGTGCTTTTTTACAATCCATCATCCCAAGACCAGTTACTTCCCTGAGGCTTGCAACCATACTTGCTGTAATATTTGACATTTTTATACTTCCTTTTATCGTATATTGAAACGTAGTGTTATCTAAAAGAGTGTTACTCTTCGTCTGATGATTTTTTATCATCTTTCACATCTAGCGTTTTTTGAGTATCAGCCTCTTGATCTGTTGTAGTCTTTTTCACTCTACGCACTGTTTTTGTGGTTTTATCTTGATACTCATCTTCCACCATTTCTACTTTGATTTGATTTACTAAATCTTGAGTGGCGGATTCTTTGGCTTTAATGATTTCATCTGCAATTTTAGATGCATATAATTCAATCGCCTTGCCAGAGTCGTCATTTCCAGGGATCACGCAGTCTATATTATCTGGGCTATTATTACTATCCACGATACCAATTACTTTTATGTTACCAAGTTTAAGCGCTTCTTTGATTACGATATCATGAAAACCTGTGTCTATAATGAAAATCATAGTTGGTAATTTTTTCATATTGGCAATACCACCAATACTACGTTCTAATTTTTCTACCTCACGAGTGAGTTTTAGTAAATCTTTTTTAGATAAAGCATTGTTTATATTTTCTAATAAAGCTTTTTTAGTTTCTAATTTTTTGATAGATTTTTTAACTGTTTCGAAGTTGGTCAACATACCACCCAACCAACGATGATTTACATATGGCATACCGGCACGTATTGCTTGTTCTGCTATTATCTCACTAGCTTGCGAACGAGTTCCCACAAATAAAACTGAACCACCATGTTTGATTTCTTGATGGATAATTTTTTGTGCAGATTGAAATTGCTTAACTGTGATATCTAGGTTTAAGATGTGAATTTTGTTTCTAGCGCCATATATATATGGCTTCATTTTTGGATTCCAAAACTTTGTCTGGTGACCAAAATGAACCCCTGCCTCAAACATTTCTTTTAATAGTGATGTATTTTGTGTATTTTCCTGTATATCTGACATTTTTTATTCCTACGTAATAAGGAAGCTATGAAAATTAACATTTCTAGTTTTTTATGTTATTTTTTATAGCATTTAAGGGTTAATTACTTCCATCATCGGCTTAATATGTCATTCTTTTGAATGCAAGCATTCACCCCAAATAACTGCCAATAATGTGCTTTTTATTATTAAAAATTTAACAACACATTATTTTAACACATGTGTAGCGTTACGATGTGTATTTATATTATAAATCGTTTATTGCGTTGTTAATCTGAGTTTGAACTTGTTGATTAACAGGTGTCAAGATAGTATTCACTATTGTCAATAAAGAGTTGAACCTTCTGGTGTTGCATCTAGTACCGCTAATTAGAAGATATTCCAATCTGCTCTGTCTAAGACATTCCCTAATACGTACAATGCCTGCAACTAAGAAAAAAAACATAACAATCTCCATTTTCAACGAAAATTGCGTCATGCTTTCATTGGGTGATTCGCCCATATGGTCATGTATTATATCGAACAACAGTGAAAAACCAAAGATCATTGATGTATACAAAACACCATCCTTTACAAATTCATATTGTGGTCTTGCGATATGTAAAATCTCTCTTGCAATTTTGTCAAACCTGGTTAGGTGTTCATTGAATATTTTTGGTTGTGAGCTGTTGAATAAATTTTGCATATACTTACCGCAAGATATATTTTCTAGTGTTTTATGCTGTTTGAGTTTTTCTAACTTAGCTATCACCAATATTTCATCTTCATAACTAGTTGCACGTTGACTATAAGCAAAATTATTACTTGCTATCCTCAACAAATGAATTACCACCCCTCTAGTCGCTACCTTTAATTCAAATACTTGATTTGGTGTCAATCTTCCAATTTCTTTATCTAATGATAGTAATAATTGTGCACATGAAAGTAATAATTCTTTAATGAATTTTGGTATATGATGTTTATTCTCCAGTATATTCTTAAGCTTATCGATAGTTAAAATTGATGATTGATTTTGTTGGATTTCTAAATCTAAATGTTGATTATTTGCCTGGAATAGTATTGATTGATTATTGCCATTATTGTTATTATCTAGATTGTTTGGATTGTTGGGCTGATAGTCGCTTGAGAGCGGGTTAAAAACATTACCAGCATTCATTGTCTTATTCAATCCTTGTTATTTAAATGTTCACAAATTTTAATATTTTATTTAATGTGGTTGGAAAATCCGATTTTAGATTTTATTATTGATGGGTCAAGAACGCGTTGCATCAATATTTTATAATTTTCTGGTTGGTTATCGCGAGGCACATTATTATGCCACATATGTATTACAGGAACTGCAAACCTGCCATCTTTAGCTCCACAACCACAATGAATAAGTCTTGCAAATAGGTCTGAATCTTCATGCCCCCACCCTGTGAAGCTTTCATCAAAACCGTTTATTGCTGTAAACGTATCTTTATCAACTGCAAAATTACATCCTTTTGGGTATTTCCAATCATGAACCCTTGAATAACGCCATCTTCCGTTACCTAAGCGTAATTTTGGAAAAAATTTATTTACACTGTTAGATATTCGAGCCCACATCCAGTTAAATAACCTCCATTTAATGATATTATTTATAATATGGGGTTGTTGTAGGATTCGATTAGTAAATTTTTTTGATAACAATACCCTATTTCCAGCTATAAAGTAACCTTGTTCACGAAGTAGTTGATGTTGATATATGAAATCTGGAAAAGGAATGCAATCTCCATCTAGGAATATTAGGTATTCCCCAATGGATTTTGACACTGCTTCATTTAAGATAATAGACTTTCTAAACCCCTCATCCTTGTGCCATACGTGTTTTATGTATGAATGATTTTGCTGATATTTAATGATTAATGATTTGGTGTCATCACGAGAGCCGTCATCTGCAATGACAATTTCTACATTATTTTTCTTATTAATTTGCTTGGTTAATGAAGATAAAATTAATTCTAATGCCTGTGGCCAATTATATGTAGATATTATTATGCTTATCATATATACTCTTCGTCTTTATATTAATCAATATTTTACTTCGTAAGATCTATTTTAACACCAGATGTAGAATCATTTACGTCACTAATAATAGTGGGTAAAAGATCGCCATCAATTGCAACCACAAATAAATATGGCTCATTGTGTCTTATGATGCAATCAATATCTGAAGCCCTAGACGTCCCCTCACAAATCTGCTGAGTTTCAGCCGACACACCATATCTTAACAGAACCTTATTGTACCACATTAACAATTAACACGCAATTTTTAAATTAAATTTTGCGTGCTAATTATAACGATAACCAAAGACTGAATTTATTAAAGTTTAAGGAGAGCCGTCATTTCATCTTCAGTTAGACCAAAGCTTGGTTTTATTGCTATGGTGGTTGCTTTATTGGTAGTGGTTTCAAGCGCAGACACCGAAAGTAAACCATCTGCATCTATCTGAAAAGTCACTACAATTCGAGGTTCTCCAGCTTTCATGGGTGGTATATCTTCTAACACCAACCGCCCCAAGCTTCTACATTTTGCCACCAAATCATGTTCCCCTTGTACTATGTGAATCAATAACTTGGTTTGATTATCATAAAATGTGGTGAATTGTTGGGTTTTGATGATTGGAAGGGTGGAGTTTCTGTGGATAATTTTTTGCGTAATACCACCCATAGTTTCAATACCTAAAGATAATGGAGTGACATCTAAAAGTAGCCAATCATTTTTATTATTGCCAGCTAAAATATCTGCCTGAATTGCCGCGCCCATTGCAACTACTTTATCTGGATCTATATGATTTAAAATCTCTGCATTAAATACTTCTTGTAGGGCGTGTTTGATAAATGGTACACGGGACATACCACCCACTAAAATGATCTTATCAATTGCATCTGGTAATATATTAGCGTCTGTCAAGGCATTATGCACCAGATTAATTGCTTTATCAATAAGCTTTTGTGAAATATTTTTAAATTCATCTTGTGTAATAGACAAATTTAATAGACGCTTATTGGATAACAATAAAGTACAACATGATTTATTTTTACTTGATAGGTCTTCTTTGATTTTTTTACAAGTATTTAAAAGAAGTGCTGTGTCTTCATTTGTGAGCGCATTGAGATGTTCTTTTTCTAAGATATAACAATAAAGCCCATAGTCAAAATCATCCCCCCCAAGCATTGTATCCCCATTGACCGCGATTACCTCAAACACACCTTGGTAGAGACGTAGGATTGAGATATCTAGCGTACCACCACCCAAATCAAATACGAGACACTTGGCGCCATCTTTTGTTTGCTCTTGTATATTATTTTGATTATCTAACCCGTAAGCAATTGCAGCTGCTGTTGGTTCATTTAATAAACGCATGACATTTATATTGGCTAATTTTGCAGCTTGGATGGTAGCGAGCCTTTGGGACTCATTAAAATATGCAGGTACTGTAATTATCGCATCTGTTACCTCACGATTAAAATGATTATTAGCGATTTGCTTGAGGTGTTTTAGAATGTCGCTAGCTATTTCTATTGGATTTTTGATACCACAATTGGTATTTATTTCTATAAGTCCATCTTTTTGAATAAATTGATACGGCAATGATTTATAATCCTTGATGTCACTAAACCCTATCCCCATAAAACGTTTTACAGATGATATGGTGTTAGTTGGATCTGATAATTTTTTGTTATATGCCTCCATCCCAACTAAGATATCATTTTTACTATAATGTACAACTGATGGAATGATATCATTATTATTGTTATCTTTTAATAAAACTGGTTTATCGTCTTCTATGGTTGCAATAAGTGAATTTGTAGTGCCTAAATCTATCCCTACGATTATCTTTTTTTGCAATGGAGCATGTGCTAATATTTCATCTGGTTCACTGATTTGTAATAGTGCCATTATTTATTCCTTATTTAAGCATTCAAATTTTTGTTTACTGGTATCCCATTCTAATATATGAGCAGTTCGCACATCATATACCCATGCGGATATTTTTAATTGATTATTCGACAACAATCTTTCAACTGACGGATAAGTTTTTAGATTTTCAATTTGATTTAACACATTAAATTTTACCCCCTGATATGCATCTTCTGGGATTTTATTATTATCTTTAAAGCCATCTTTGATAATTTGTAACCAATTAGAAAGCCCAATTGAATCTATTTTATCATTACTCAGGCAGGCTTTTATCGCACCACATTCGGTGTGTGCGCAA
>CANISK010000081.1 GCA_947470205.1 Neisseriaceae bacterium
AGTAAAATTCCTATTTTCATATTCATGCCAGCATGTACTTTTATGGAGTATTTGGTAATCAATGGAGCTCCTAGTCGCCCAAAAATAATTGCAAATATTATGAAGATTATGATCTGCGTAAGACTAATTGCAATACTAAAGAGATTGATTACATGAGTAATGAGGAGAGAGGATACCACTCCAAATGCAATTATGGTAATCATTTCATCCAAAATAGACGCTACTAGGATAATTTTTACTTCCATGGACTTCATGAGTTTCATGTCATGAAATGTTTTAGCTGATATACCAGTGGCTGTTGCAGCCATAATCACCCCAAAAAGCAAATCCCTAAACTGATTTGCAGGGTGAATATAAAAATGCGAAACCATAAACCCCACACAAAATGTGATCACTGACCCGAAAAGTGCAACAATAAAACCCGCAAATAAGTTCTTTTTTAGCTCTGATATTTGTGAATTTAATCCAATTTCAAACATCAGAATAATCGCACCAAGTTCGGCTAAAAACTGAATAATGTTATTGTGTTCAATTTGGTCAAAAGTGTGGATACCTATATATTGCAAATTACCCAATATAACACCCGCCAATATTTCACCAATAACCATTGGCAGACCAATTTTTTTAATGACAGACAAACCACGGGACATAAGAATAAAAACAGCAAGCCACAGAAAAATCACAGGATTGACACTGTTTGTAGGACTACCCAATTCTGTAGCATTTGCAAAGACTGGAGTACTTACAAAAACAGATGTTACAAATATCATAAATTGGATAATTTTTTGCATATTATTGTTATACCTTATTTACAGAAGGAGATTTTTTAAAAGTGTTACATCAAAGAGCAATTGATGATAATCCTCATTAAGTAATGTGATATGCCCCATTTTTCTTGATTGTTTTGCAATTAATTTATCATACAAATGAAGTTTTAAATTGCTAAATTTAAGGAGTATTGCCTCTAACTGTGTGAGTTCATTGTTTTGATATGAATCACCAAGTATATTTAACATTATAGCTTTTGTATGTAATCTTGTATCCCCAAGCTTTAGATTACATATTGCACGGATGTGCTGTTCAAATTGGGATGTTATTGTCGACTCTATTGTGTGATGACCTGAATTATGTGGACGCGGTGCCATTTCATTAGCAAGTATTTTATTATCTTCAGTTATAAAAAATTCTACCACAAGCACCCCGATGTATTCTAATTTATTGATAATTTGTATTGCATATTTTTGAAGTTGTGTTTTTGTATCTTCATCTATTCTTGCGGGTGCAATTGTGGTATCCAAAATACCATTTATATGAATATTTTCATTTATTTCATATACTTGCGTTTCAGATTGATTACGCGCCACAATTACCGATGTTTCTAGTTTTAGATTGATAAGCTTTTCTAATATGCATTCCTGATGGTTTAATGCATTAAATGCTGATATTAGCTCATTTTTATTATGTACTCTAATTTGCCCTTTTCCATCATAACCTAATGTGGTTGTTTTTAGAATTGCAGGAAAAATGTTATTTTGAATATTATCAATATCACTGTGGTATCTGATTGGGTAAAATTCAGTTGTATCAATATTTAAACTATTAAAAAACTCTTTTTCTAATAATCTATTTTGTGCAATTTTAATAATGTGCGCTGATGGATATAATGGTTTATGTTGTTCTAGGTAGATTAATGAATCTACTGGTATGTTTTCAAATTCAAGAGTGATGACGTCACTTATGGTTGCTAATTTATGCAATGCCTCTTTATCTGTAAACTCCGCAACAATATGTGTGAATGCATATTTTTTTGCTGGTGCATTTGGGTCTGGGTCTAGAATTGCCACCCTATAAGACATAGAAAGTGCCGTATGGGCTAACATTTGTCCAAGTTGACCACCGCCTATAATGCCAATTGTCTTATTATAAAATATACTTTTTGAGTTATTCATTTGGAAGAATGGTATCTATTACATTTTGAGTTTGATTTTGCCTGAATTGTTGTAATTTATGCGCTAGAATTTCATCAAAACTAGCCAGTATACCAATTGCAAGAAGTGCGGCATTGACAGCCCCAGCCTCACCAATAGCAAGAGTTCCGACTGGAATTCCCTTTGGCATTTGTACAATTGAGAGTAGTGAATCTTGTCCGTGTAGGTATTTGGATGGGATTGGCACCCCCAAAACTGGTGTAATAGTTTTACTAGCCACCATGCCTGGTAAATGGGCGGCTCCTCCAGCTCCTGCGATAATGACTTTTATACCACGAGAATAAGTGAGCTTGGCATATTCAAACATAAGATCTGGGGTGCGATGTGCGGATATAATGCGCGTTTCGTGTTTTATGTCAAATTCTTTCAAAACACCCACCGCGTGTTGCATTATCTCAAAATCTGAACTACTTCCCATTATAACACTAACTTGTATCATGAATGTGTGCTCCGTAAATTTATATATGCCAGCCCAACATAAATGTATTGAGCATGCATCATTATAATAACATTGTAGATGTCAATTAAAGAGATTGCTACACTTTGATAGATCCAGGTTCGCAATGACTGTGTTTTATACGGTTTTTAATTTTCTTTGACTAATAAAATGTAATATATAACTAATTATTGTGTATGATACCAATGCGATAAATATCATCAGCTCTGGAAATATTGCAAGAAGAATTAAACATACTACACATAACAATAAAACTTTAAAACGAGCTCTTTGATTAACATGCAGTTCTTTAAAGCTATAAAAGTTAATATTGCTAACCATAGAAAAAGCACTCAACAACACTACAAATACACCAAGTATAACAAAATATTTATTATTCAGGTCAAAATACTGACAAAGCCATACATAACCAACCACAATTGGTGCGGCTGCAGTTGAAGGCAGACCAATAAAATATTTCTTATTCATATCAGTGTCTAACATCACATTAAATCTTGCAAGTCTTAATGCCGCACATACGGTATATATAAAAGCAATTATGCTACCAATTCTCGTGATTGTTCCTAAATGCCAATTATATACGATAAGAGCAGGCGCTATCCCGAAGTTTAACATATCAGATAAACTATCCATTTGTGCACCAAATGGTGACACCGTATGGGTAAACCTTGCAACCCTTCCATCTAGACTATCTAACACCATAGCAAGAAGCGTAAGATGGTAGGCGAATGTGTAATGGTTTTTTGTGGAGGCTATAATGGCACAAAAACCAGCACACATAGCACTAATGGTAATTAGGCTAGGTAATAAAAATATTGGTGAACCTTTTTGGGGGCGAAACATTTTCATATATTATAGGCTATTCTTAATAAAAATTAAGACAAAGTATTCATTATCGGGAATGACACAATATTTAAATAATGTGGGCTATTGGATCTAACCCACCGGTTATTTTTTGATTAATCTTAACCGCTATTTTGTAATTCAGGGGAAGATAAACATCCACTCTAGAGCCAAACTTAATAAACCCATAGCGTTCCCCGGAGGATAGTCTATCGTGCACTTTAACATAACACAATATCCTACGTGCAATAAGACCAGCTATTTGGACAAAAGTAATTTTATCTTGATTGGCTAACTTTAATACAATTGCGTTTCTTTCATTTTCAGTTGAGGCTTTATCGAAGTCTGCATTTAGAAACTTACCTGGAATATATGTAACTTGCTCAATAACACCATTTGCAGGGCTTTTATTAGAATGTATATTAAATACATTCATAAAAATACTAATTTTTGTTGCTTCCACATTTTGATATGGATCTATGGTTTTTTCTATGCAAATTACTTTACCATCCGCGGGAGAAAAAATTATATTTGGGTTATTTGGTGTATTTCTTTTTGGGTCTCTAAAAAATTGCACCATAAAAATAGTAACTAAGGTAACGAATAATGATATCCAAGTACTTATAAAAAATGTAATTATCGATACTATAATTCCAATTGCAATAAAAAGCCATCCTTCACGAGCGATTATTGGATACGATTGTTTATTATTCACATATACTCCTTTTTTTAGTTATATTTCAATTCATTAATTAGACTATCCAGAACTTTACTATCTGCTTTTGATGGTTGCATTGTTTTTTGATTATCATTGTTACTATCATTATTGTTATTGTCATTATTATTAATGTCATTAATTTTGCTATTTGTTGAGCTATCTGTATTATTACCATCGTCATCCTTTGCCATAAAACCAACTGGAGCAGATGTTTCATTTTGTGCATCATTAGTTAAACGAGATACTCTATTTTGATTATCCTCGTATAAGTATTCTCGTCCATTTTTCCATGTTGCACTCTCCACTGCAACGAGTCCGTTTGGCATTGGTAAATGCCACTCTGGGATATCACTTATAATTGGCTTCATAAAATTTATCCAGATGGGTAATGCCACTGATGCTCCATATGCATGTTTTCCTAAAGTTTTTGGTTTATCAAATCCCACCCAAGTAATTGCAACCAAATTTGGTGTATAACCATTAAACCATACATCTTTATTGTCATTGGTAGTGCCAGTTTTACCAGCCAAGTCATCTCTTTTTAGTTCACGATACGCACGAGATCCAGTTCCGTAGCGTATGGCATCTTGTAGGATATTATTTATTACAAATGCGTTTCTTGGGGTAATTACTGGGTTTTCTGTTATGGTATCTGGAACGGCAGTTTTGGCTAATATTTTACCATCGTTGTCTGTGATGGTGGTTATAATGTATGGACTAACCAAATATCCTCCATTTGCAAATACTGAGTAAGCTTGTGCCATTTGTATTGGTGTCACTTCATTTACTCCCAATGCAAGCGTAAGATATGGTTGAAAATGTTGTTTATCAAAACCAAACTGAGATATATGTTCTATCGCAAACTGTGGTGTAATTTGGTTCATAATTTTCACTGTTGGGATATTTAGTGACTTTGCAAGAGCTTGTCTGAAGGTAACATTTCCAGTTTCATTTTCTTCATCATTCTTGGGGCACCATGGTTCATTTTTATTGCCATTAGAAAAGCATACTGGGTCACCATTAATAATGGTATTTGGAGTAAAGCCTTTTTCTAGTGCGGCCGAATAAATAAATGGTTTAAAGCCAGATCCTGGTTGTCTCATAGACTGAGTGACGTGATTCCATTTGTTTTTATAGAAATCAAATCCACCAACCATGGCTTTTATTGCTCCATTATTTGGATTTAAGGCAACTATTCCACCCTCAACATTTGGTAACTGCACCACACCCCATGTGTTATTATTGTTAATTACCCTAATTACCGAACCTCTGGTAATATTTTTATTTGAGTTATTTGTTGTGGTATATTTTTTGATATTTTTAAAGTTATTCCCAGATATAACTATTTGACTGCCATCTCTTAATATTGCACTTAATTGTTTATCTGTCACTCTTAACACTGCGGCTACCTTTAAATCTCCGTAGTCATTAATATCATCAAAAGCTGCGTTAATAATATTTTTAGTATCGGTAGAATCATCCGGTGTGATATTTAACTGAGTTTCTGGGCCACTATAATCACCAAACTGGATAGTGTATTGAATGAGGCCATTTCGAAGAGCAGAATAAGCGGACCTTTGCATTTTACTATTTATGGTGGTGTGTACTTTGTAACCTGTTGAATAAATTGCATCACCATATTTCTCATACATCATTTGACGCACCATCTCAGATACGTAATCTCCGAAATTTATGGTATCAATATTGCTATTTTTTGTGGTGTGTATTTCTTCATTGATCGCGGTATTGTATTCTTCTTTAGTGATAAAATTTGCATCTATCATCCTACCTAATACATACATCCCCCTTTCGTGTGCTCTTTTTTTGTTTACAATTGGGTTGTAGGCAGACGGGGCTTTTGGAAGTCCAGCTAAAATTGCATATTCCGCAATAGACAACTTGTCTAGTGGTTTGCCAAAATATGTAAGTGCTGCTTCTGCAAAACCATAGGCACGTTGCCCTAGATAAATTTGGTTTATGTATAATTCTAATATTTGATTTTTAGTTAAGGATTGTTCTATCTTGTATGACAATAACACTTCATAAAATTTACGACTAAAAGTCTTTTTTTTAGTTAGAAAAAAATTTCTTGCCACTTGCATGGTAATGGTGCTTGCACCTGATTGTAGTCTTCTAGTGACAATATCACTTAAAATTGCACGACCAATTCCAACAAAATCCACTCCGCCATGTTGGTAAAATCTGGTATCTTCAGCGGATAGAATCGCTTTTACTAATAATTGTGGAGTATCTTCAAATGAGATAAAAATTCTTTTTTCTTCTCCAAACTGACCAAGTAATACGTTATCTTCTGAATATATTTGCAGTGGTAATTTGGGTTTGTAGTTGTGCAATTCATCCATACTAGGTAATTTTGGATACATATACATTGCGGACACAACACATAGCCCTGCAATAAAAATTCCAATACTAGTAAAAAATAATAAAGTATTTAGAATAAATTTTTTCATTATTGATTATACCGTTTTATAAATAATACTTTGAATATACTCATAGTATTTGAATGTTGGACACGAAGAGTATAGATATTATATCATTATAATGTCCTATATATAAAATAAATTAATGTGTTTGATTTATGCAAAGATTTGTAAAAACTAACGTACATGTCGCAAATTTCAATTAAAATAATTTTCATTAGACCTCTTGCATAACCTCATAAAATACTAATTCGACATAAGAAATCAATAAATGTTGTCATTCCCTAAGTCGTCGGGAATCCAGTTTTACAACATCCAACATTCATTTTAAAAGGTGACTATCTACATTGAATGGATTCCCGCC
>CANISK010000082.1 GCA_947470205.1 Neisseriaceae bacterium
AACATTCATTTTAAAAGGTGACTATCTACATTGAATGGATTCCCGCCTGCGCGGGAATGACATAAATTGGCACTTTTATAGGTTATGCAAGAAGTCTAATATGCCAAATGGTAGTAATTATTTTTTATATCCTCCTAAGTATCTGATTAACGCGAGATTGGGGTTGTACAAGCACAGGTAATTTAATTACCTCACCGACTACAGAGTATATCGGAGCTTCATCCTGTGAAAATAAACTATCCATACATTCATGACTCAAAAAATTATTAATTTATAATTCAATGCATAGTGACATTTTATCGCAAAACAATCTAGATAAGATATATAAATATATCATTTTCTTCACAAAATAAAAAGTGAGGGGTTGATATATTTTAGTATATAATTATGTGTATTGGTTGATTATTTGTTTACACAAAAACAAGAAAACTACAGATTAAAATTATATGGAATAATATGAAAATAACATGCCAGATAAATAACAAAATTCATAATTGGTCTATCTACCAATGGATTTTATTATCATTTGTTTTATTACTCACAAGTTGTGCTCTCTATGGACCAAGCTATAGCAAGCCCGTGATTGATGTTGATAGCAAATGGGTGAGCAAGGATAAAATTGCTGAAGTTGAGTCTGGGGTAGATTTATCTAATGTGGCGTGGTGGGGCAAATTTAATGATGCCCAATTAAACGGATTGATAGAATCGGCACTTAATAATAATTTGAATATTGAGATGGCAATTGGAAATATATTACAAGCAAAAGGTATACTAGAACAAGTGCAAATGCTTTGGGTGCCAAATGTAGGTGGGCAGTTTTCTTACAATTCAAACCAACAAGTGGGGGCAGTTAATAATAATCTCACAAATGCCAATCCATCTTTAATAAGTGGCACTGGAGTAAATGGATACTCTACTGGATTTGTACCTAACTACTCAGTAAATATTTTTAGTCAATTACGTTCACAAGAGGCAGCAAAAGCTGGGCTAATGGCTGCACAATACACTAAAGATGCGGTGAGGTTAACGGTGATTAGCCAAGTAGTTGGTGGATATTTTACTCTTATCGGACAAGATTACCAATTAAAAATACAACAGGAATTAGTGAAAGACCTAAAGCAACAATATGATATCGGGCTAGGTCAATATAAACTGGGTTATATATCACTACTCGCCCTACAAACTATTGAACAGTCTTACTATAGTGCAAAAGCCACAATCCCAATTATTAAAAATAACATCGTGCAAAGCAAAAATGCACTAAGAGTGCTAACAAATCAAAACCCGGGAGATATTACACGTACAGCTGATTTTATGAATATAACAGTTGATGGTATAATTCCGGTGGGGCTACCATCTGATGTATTAAAGCAACGCCCTGATATTATGCAAGCTGAAGAGCAATTAAAACAGGCTAATGCAAATATTGGAGTTGCGACATCTAGCTTCTTCCCAACTGTTAGTCTTACTGGTCTTTTAGGTTCTGCAAGTCCTGGTTTAAATGGGTTATTTGGTGCAAATACTGATTTCTGGCAAAATCAAATACAAGCTACCATGCCATTTTTAAATCTCAGCATACTCGGACAGATCAAAGGCGCTAAGGGTGTGTACTATAATGCTTACTATAACTATATTAACGTAGTTAGAACAGCTTTTAGTCAGGTAGACAATGGATTATCTGCTCATCAACAATTAACTAAAAGCTATAATATACAAAATATGCAATATAAAAGCACTAAACTTGGATTTGAACTTGGCAACCAAAGATATCTAGAGGGTATGGATAGCTATAGTGTAATGCTACAATATAAAATAACTATGGATAATGGTGCATTAGCACTAATTAACATTAAACAACAGCAACTAAAATCTATTGTGAATTTGTATCAGAGTGTTGCCGGTGGGTATAATATAAATAACACCAATGCACCAAAGAAATTTAATGATTCACACGATTCATAACAAATTAAAATAAAAGGGTTATTATGATGGGGATTATTTTACTAGGCGCGCCTGGAGTTGGCAAAGGCACACAGGCAAAATATATATCTGAGGCTTTTAATATACCACAGATATCTACCGGGGATATGCTAAGAGCTGCCATTAAATCAGGCACTCATTTGGGGGTTGCGGCTAAAGACATTGTCGAACATGGGCAACTGGTACCGGATGATATCGTGATTGAACTGGTTAGAGAGCGTGTGAAACAAGATGACTGCAAAAATGGGTATTTATTGGATGGATTCCCACGAACTATCAACCAAGCTCACAGTCTTAAAGAGTATGGAATTAAAGTAAACTGTGTGATAGAAATAAACGTTCCTCATAGAGAAATCATAACTCGCTTAAGCGGTAGACGTATTCATGTATCATCTGGGCGCACATATCATATTAAATACAATCCACCAAAAAATGATAATCTAGATGATATCACAAGAGAGCCACTAATTCAACGACCAGATGACACTGAAGATACAATTATAAAACGTTTAAATGTGTATAAACAGCAAACTATGCCACTGATAGAATATTACAACAATCACCATGGAATAAAATATATTAAAATAGATGGAGCACAAGATGTGGAAATGGTTAAGCAACAAATTATTAATCATTTAACAACCGTAAGTAGAAGCTTACAATAATATACTAATTGTCTTTGGACTTTTCACAACTAATACTGTCTGACAAAAATTAAACGCACTAGAATTTTTTTAATTACAGGAAACTAGCACAAATGTCTTACTATTTATTTACTTCCGAATCTGTATCTGAAGGGCACCCGGACAAAGTAGCTGATCAAATTTCAGATAGCATATTAGACGCTGTACTAAAAGAAGATAAACATGCCAGAGTTGCGGCTGAAACTCTTGTTAATACTGGGCTTGTGGTATTGGCAGGAGAAATCACAACTACATCTCACGTGAATTATGCCAAAATTGCCCGAGATACCATTCGTGATATTGGTTATACCAATAATGAATACGGTTTTAGCGCCGATAGCTCTGCTATTTTAGTAAACTATGACGAGCAATCTCCTGATATCGCTGAAGGCGTAAATGAGGGTCGAGGGCTGGACTTGGAGCAAGGCGCTGGAGACCAAGGGCTTATGTTTGGATATGCGGTAAATGAAACCCCCACTCTGATGCCTTTTCCTATTTACTATGCACATAAACTCATGGAAAGACAATCCATACTTCGTAAAACAAAGCATATACCATGGCTACGTCCAGATGCAAAAGCACAAATATCTGTAAGATATGACACTAAAACTGGTAAACCGTTTGCAATTGATACTGTAGTATTATCCACGCAACATGATCCAGATGTATCATATAGTGAACTCAAAGAAGCGGTGATTGAGGAAATTATTAAACCAGTGTTACCAATAGATATAATCAAAAACTCTCCAGATATAAAATATCTTATTAATCCAACAGGAAAATTTGTGATTGGTGGCCCGATGGGAGACTGCGGACTCACTGGGAGAAAAATAATTGTAGACACTTATGGTGGAGCAGCTCCTCATGGTGGAGGAGCGTTCTCTGGGAAAGATCCAAGTAAAGTGGACAGAAGTGGGGCTTATGCTGCAAGATATGTTGCAAAAAATATTGTGGCAAGTGGACTTGCAACCCAATGTCAAGTGCAAATTGCATATGCAATTGGTATTGCAAAACCAGTGGGAATAAATGTGTATACTTTTGGGACTGGGAAGATTGATGATAGAAAAATTGAACAACTAATATTTGAAGTATTTGATTTGCGCCCTAAAGGAATTATCCAAACTCTAGATTTGCTTCGCCCCATTTACCGCAAAACATCTACTTATGGGCACTTTGGACGCGAAGATTTGGATTTTACCTGGGAGAGAACTGATAAAGCTGAGATATTAAAGAATATGATTAAATAACTTAGTCTACAATTTACGGTGAATACAACATGAATTTAGATGACATCCTAAAACAAGCGAGTATCTACGACTTGTTTCGCTTGCAAGCATCAATCACACATGAATTATCCAATCAAAAACGTTTGGATAAAATCAAACACTCAATATCTATTGGACAGACTATTCAATACTTCAATTCTAAATTCAATAATATAATATCTGCGGTTGTAATTGAGAAACACAAAGATACGCTTTTAGTGGAACACGTAGATCATCATGGTAGGTGGGAAATTAGATACTATGCTATTAATGTAAATGATACTAACTTATTAAATTGCGAGCGCAGTAATCATGATAGGTTAAACAAGGGCAATGTAGCTATTGGTGACTTGCTGGGATTTAAGCATCATGATAAGCAGATTGTTGGTCATGTGATTAAGATCAACCCCAAGACTGTGAAATTAATTACTAACGAAAAACACACATGGAATGTGCACTATGCACATTTATATCACATCACAGATGCTATCAATCGCCCCCATATGGATGTTATTGATATAATGGGGGTTGATGAGTAGTAACTAATTTTGTAATTGAAGTAACTGTTACCATTTTAAGGTCACAACTTGTAACCTTAAAAGAACATATTGTTAAATTAGGTGGATTTTTTAAAATAAGACTAGCATGCAAAAAGAAATCAATTTTAAGGCGTTAAAGCTGAACAATGAAACAGAAAGACAAATTGGTCAGTGTCTCAATTTAGTAAAAGAAATTTTTAGTCAAGACTTACTTGGTGTATATCTGTATGGATCAGCAACATTAGGTGGATTACAAAAATATAGCGACATTGATTTACTTGTAGTATCTAATCGATCTACAACGCATGAAGAAAAGACCAAATTATTTACCGCTTTGCTTCAGATATCTGGTGTTTATATGAAAAGCACAAAATCACCAATTGAAATGACAATTGTAAATAAGGTAGAAATTAATCCTTGGCATTATCCACCTAACTGTGATTTTCAATATGGCGACTGGTTACGCGAGCAATTTGAAAGTGGCATTATAGAACCGTGGTCAACTAAAGAAGAAATGCCTGATCTTGCTATACTCATTACCCAAGTTTTATTAGCCAGCAAAACATTATTCGGTGATGTTCCAAATCAATTACTTTGTGAAGTTCCCTATAAGGATTTTATGATTGCCACAACAGATGCATTACAAAATCTAATGTCGGAACTAGATAGCGACACTCGTAATGTATTATTAACATTTGCACGCATTTGGAGTACTGTAGAGACTGACGCTATTCGTTCAAAACCAGCAGCAGCAGACTGGGCTATTAATCGTTTTCCTGAACAATATCGTCCAGTTCTGCAAAGAGCGAAAGCAATCTGTGTAGGAGAAGAACAAGAACATTGGGATGATATACAAGAACTTATAAAACCTTGTGCTGACTTTATAATACAACAGATTAATAATAAAGTTATTGAAATTAAATTATCGAATGGTATTAGCAAATCTATCAGTCTCGCTGGGCTTGATATTTAAAGAATATGTTAGAATGGAATACATTTGTTAAGGAACGCGCCAGAAATAACTTCCCGTTTTCGATAAATCAAGTATAATCTGCAATATTAAATTACAGTAACAAAAAAAGCATAGGATGACAATGTATAAATTTTATAAACAAAGCGCGGAAGAGGGAATGATAAATTTTTATGACAGTTTATCTGAAAAAGACAAGCGGCGATATGCTGCTGTAGAAACGCTAAAACTTCCTCATGGCGGTAAAAAGTATATTTGTGACCTTTTGAATTGTGATTTAAAAACTATACAACAGGGCTTGTCTGACTTGGAATCTGACGAACAGCTAAAAAAAAACGAATAAGGAATTCTGGAGCTGGAAGACACGCAACCATTAGCAAAGATCCACACCTTAATGTAACTTTTTTACTGATTTTGAAAGATCATACTGCGGGCAACCCTCAAAAAGACGATGTTATTTGGACTGATTTAAGCAACTACGACATTCGGCAACGTTTAAAAGCACAAGGCATTATATAGGCAAACATATTGTCAAGAAGTTGCTTTTTAAACATGGCTATAAAAAGCGTAAAATTCAACGACGTCGGACTCTTAAAACGGTTGAAAATCGCAACGAACAATTTGAAAAAATTGCCAAATTAAGACAAGAATATATGCAAAGTGACAATCCAATTGTTAGTATTGACGCAAAAAAACGTGAATTAATAGGTGATCTATTTCGAGCTGGTGCTGTGTATAGTAAAGAAGAGGTAACCTCTTACGATCATGATTTTCCTAATTTGGCGAGCGGCGTTGCTATTCCACATGGGATTTTTGATTTAAAGCGAAATAAAGCACATATTAACATTGGCACAAGTCATGAAACTAGCGAATTTGCTTGCGATTCACTTAAAAAATGGTGGAATGAGCACGGTAAATTAGACTATCCCAATGCAAAATCCATTCTTATGCTCATGGATGGCGGCGGAAGTAATTCCAGTCGACGATATGTATTCAAAGAGGGCTTACAAAATCTTGTAAATGAAATTGGTATAGAAATTCGTATTGCACATTATCCTCCATATACTTCAAAATGGAACCCTATTGAACACGGGGTTTTCCCACACGTTACGAGAGCCATGCAAGGTGTCATTTTAAATGATCATAATATGGTTAAACAATTGATTGAAAAAACACAAACAAAAACAGGATTGAAAGTTAGCGTCAGCATTATGAATAAGGTTTATGCGCTAGGACAAAAGGTGAAAGATGGCTTTAAAGAGTCAATGAAAATTGTATTTGATGAAGTTCTTGGATCATGGAATTACAGCGCTATTCCTGTAGGGTGCAGCGA
>CANISK010000083.1 GCA_947470205.1 Neisseriaceae bacterium
AAAATCTTCAACTACGCGTTTCGCACTTGAATTCAGGAAGAAGACGGAAAATAATTATTTATAATTTGAAAACATAATATTACCTATGATAAAATTAACCCTAGTAAATCATAGACTTTATTGGGGTTAATTTAATGAAAAAATGGATGAGCGTATTGACTGTTGCTGTTATTTTGGTTGGTTGCGCTGCAAAAACAAAACCTGCACTTCCCACTCACCATGTGGATGTATTGGTTTTAAAAGGCACAGATGTGCCGTATGAATTTGACTACCCAGCATCTATTAGCGGTGTCGCAGATTTTCAGGTGGTGCCAAGAATAAATGGAGTATTATTTAAGCAGTTATACAAAGAAGGAGCATTTGTAAAAAAAGATAACCCTCTGTATGAGATAGATCCACGCCCATTTCAAAATCAACTCCTTGCAGATAAGGGGCAATTACTCCGCGATCAAACCGCATCGATTGAATACAAAGCAATTTTAGACCGTTATGAAAAATTATATAAAATTGGTGGGGTATCAAAACAAGACGTGCAAACAGCCACCATAAATTACAAACAAGCACTTGGTAATACACAGGTGGATCTCGCAAATATCAAAAATGATAATTTGAATTTAGAGTATTGCACCGTCAGGTCTCCTATAGATGGACTTATATCTGAACGGTTAGTGACAATTGGCACCATGGTAACTGCATATCAAACAGTGTTAAATAACATAAATAGTCAATCCAATATGTATGTAAATTTTTCCATACCAGAAAATGATAGACTAGAAATTCAAACTGGCATCACATCTGGCAAGGTATATGTACCACAAAATTACATGTTTAATGTTAACCTAGAGCTTGCCGATGGCTCTATGATTAAAAAAGCCGGCACGGTGAATTTTTTTGATACTCGCATTAGCCTTCAAAATGGCACATGGAATATGCGTGCGGATGTCAATAACGCAGCGATTAATAACAAATTACTCTCCGGACAGTATGTTCATGTATATTTAACTGGTGCAGTGTTTAAAAATGCTATTGCTATTCCTCAGTCTGCTGTTTTTAGGGATGACAAAAATCCTTTTGTGTATTTAGTTGATAAAGATGGTAAAGTGGAGAAGATAGTGGTTATAACCGGTGTTATGAATGGCTCTAATTGGGTAATTGACAGTGGGCTTAAAGATGAAGATCGTCTTATTGTAAACGGTGGCATGAAGGTTGCAGCTTTGGATAAGGTGATTATAGATAGCACTAAAACCCAATAAATATATACTCTTCGTCTTTGGGGTTTATACGTTGTTAAAACTTCAAAAATAAAACCTTATGGACATTTAGTCCACGGCGGTTTGATTTTTGAAGTTTCGCCTATTCTAAATCCAAAATACTTTGAGTATATGCTCTTCGTCTTTAGATTTTTACCTTGCCAAAAACCAAATATACTTCGAGTATAGACTATGACAACCAACATTGGGCTACAAATACAACGTGAAAGATAAAATAATAATTATTGTTGGTACCAATTCAATACACACCCATAGGTTTATTATTGCGTTATTGCCAATCATAAAAAACCTTATTTTTATTACTAACAAACCCAGCCAAAAAAATGATTTTAATATCCCGCATCATGATATAGATTTTAGTTTATCAAATATTATGGCAAGTAGACAAATTGGAAAGATTTTAAAACAATACTCTAATGAAAATCTCATAATCCATATTCATCAAGCAAATAGCTACGCATTTCACACCATAAGAGCAATTAAAAAATATAATATCCAATGCACAATAACATTGACCGCCTGGGGATCTGATATCTTACTTCTCCCAAACCGCAATTTTTTATTCAAACAAATGGTAAAGTATAATTTATCTAATGTAGATATTATTACATCTGGTTCATTATATGTTACCAGTAAAATTTATGAGTTATTGGGCAATAAAAAGAATACAGTTAAAACCATTAATTTTGGGGTGGATGAGGTGCCATCTTGTATTGATTTATCACAAAAAGAATATATTATATTATCCAATAGACTACATAAATCATTATATAACATTGATAAAATAATCATTGCATTTGCAAAAATTAAACACACAAATAGGTTGATAAATCATAAACTAATCATCGCAGGAGATGGGATACTTACAGACACACTCAAAAATCTTGCAAAATCACTACAAATAAAACAAGATGAGATTATTTTTACTGGAATGTTGAATCACAGCGACCTGATTAATTGGTACAAAAAAGCACAATTATTCATCTCAGTGCCAAATTCAGATGCTTGTGCTATCAGCTTACTAGAAGCCATGATGTATGGTTGTGTGCCCATTGTATCTAACATACCTGCCAATCTGGAATGTGTGATAAACAATATCAACGGCATTATTAACCAAAATTTAGATGAATTAGATAATGATATCTTGCGAGCTATTAATATCGCAAATAATTCACAAGAATACATGCAATTAGTCGAATTAAATCAAAGCATTGTAAAACAAAAAGGCACTCTTAAAGATAACATCGGCCTTTTTTATCAAAAAAGTGTTGATAATACTCAATAATACCTGTCTTAGTGGCTCACTAGCGCCCCATAATAGTTGATCACCAACTGTAAACACATGATATATGTCATCTCCCAGTGTGGATTTTTTATGTTTATTGCTGTGCATATATTCTTGTTTTAATTTAGCGATTTTTTTAAATTGTTCATTGCGATTTTCAACATTTTTAAGCGTTAGGCGTCGTTAAATTTTACGTTTTTTATAGCCATGCTTAAAAAGAACTTTTTTACAATACTATTGCCTACATTAATGCCTTGTGCTTTCAAGCACTGTCTAATATCGTAATGACTTAAATCAGTCCAGATAACATTTAAAACACGAGTTACATTCATAATGCTATGTTTGTTTAAAAAGGTAAGGTAGTGTATGAATTACCATATACCACGTAAATGACAAGAGCCTGCGCGGGAATGAGATATTAACACGAGTTCGACATAAGAGACGCAATGACTGATTTTTATATTTTCTTATGTCGAACTGGCGTTTTTAACTTCCTGGCTATTCTTGGTTGACACAGAATTACCATCTATTTTGTTAAAGAAAACCAACCATTACTAGGAGATATTAAGAAATTAACCATTCCGTTGGTAGTATAACATCCAATATATGTTTCACCAAATGTACTATTTGCTGGTGGACTGGTTAGGTTGCTATATAAAAAATAATTGTCTGAGCTGCCCTGCATAGCAATCATAATTTTGTTGCATGTATAGACAGTGTTGTTAAATGTGAACTGTAATGTACCAAAAAATGCATAATTTGACTCCGCGTGAGGGGATTGATTTGTCTCTGATGCATAAGCCCAATGATTATTTGACAAATCTTGTGAATTTAGCGTGGTATTTATCCAATTTGCAACTTCTGTAGATGCGGAATGCCCCATGGCGATCAGCATTAAACAACCACCATTTTTCGAGCTATCCCCACAAGAGTGAGATTTTGATTTGGAACTATATCACATGGTTGAGAAGGTTTGGTGGTGCTAATCTTAACGTTCTGAACAAAAAAATAATTTATTTGGAACGGGATGGAAGTATCCGTTACAAAACATACCCGGTCTCCCCACCCATAAGTGGCAAATGCAGATATTGAAACCATTGTGGCTGCAGCACCCATAATTATCATATATTTTCTCATTTTAATACCTCATAAAATAAGTACAGAAGTTAATGACACCAAGTACACTACCTAACCTTTTTATCAAAAAAATTAATGATACTTAATAACACCTGTCTTAGTGGCTCACTAGCACCCCATAATAGTTGGTCACCCACTGTAAACACATGATATATATCATCTCCTAGTGTGGATTTTTTAAGTCTTCCCACGGATATATTTAATGTGTTGGATGTGTATATAGGGTTTAATTCATCCATTGTGGATGTTTTATTGTTGGGTACATAATGCACCCATTGGTTACCATGTTTTATAATTTTTTCAATTTCACCTATTGAGAGTTTTTCCTTAAGCTGCATGGTGATTGCATTGCAGTGGCTTCTGACTGTCCCAACACGGATGCATAATCCGTCTATTTTGATTGTCTGTGGTGGGAGTCCAAATATTTTGTTAGCCTCCGCCTCTGCTTTTTCTTCTTCTTTGCTGCTGCCATCATTTAAATCCATATCAATCCATGGAATAACACTTCCCGCTAGTTGAGTTTTAAAGTTGTCTATTGGGTAACCGTCACTTTTTATTGACATACCCACATTATTCATAAGGTCTAATATGGTGGTATCATCATTCATTATGTCTATATGGTTACTATCCACTACATAAGCCATTTGTTTTAATAGCTCTCGCACATATAAAGCCCCAGCTCCAGATGCCGCTTGGTAAGTCATCATGCTCATATTTTTTATCAAATTTTCCCGAAAGAGCCCATGTAGACCAATAAGACTTAGGGTAATGGAGCAATTACCACCAGCAAAATTTTTAATCCCATTTTGAATACCGTGGTTTATGATGTCTTGATTAACCGGACTAAGTGCGATTATTGTATCATCTCGCATTCTTAGAGCAGAGCTAGCATCAATATAATATCCATTATATCCCGCGTTTCTTAGATTTTCAAATACGGTGTTTGTATATGTACCAGATTGTGTACTGACGATGATATCCATTTGCTTTAATTCATCAATATTATATGCATCTAACAGGGTGTCATGCGTTGCAAATGGAAGTGTAATTTTGTTACCCGCTTGAGATGTGGAAAAAAAATAAGTTTGGATGTTGTGTGCTTTAAAGTCTCCCTCACTTATCATGCGGTTAATCAGTACCGAACCTACCATACCCCTAAACCCAACAAAACCCACTTTCATTGATTTATGCTCCGTGTTTTAATATATTTTTATTCATTAACACGCTAATAATATCATATACCTTATTTTTCATATTTTTTCTATGGATAATCATATCAATTGCACCATGATCAAGCAAAAATTCTGCTTTTTGAAATTCATCTGGTAATTTTTCTCGTACGGTTTGTTCAATCACACGAGGCCCCGCAAACCCAATCAAAGCACCAGGCTCGGCAATTACCACATCCCCTAAAAATACAAAACTCGCAGATACTCCACCCATTGTGGGGTTTGTTGCGATAGATATAAAAGGTAAGTGTTTATTGCTCAGTAAGGTTAAACTCGCGGTTGTTTTGGCCATTTGCATGAGCGCCATCACACCTTCTTGCATTCTAGCGCCGCCAGATGTTGCCACACAAATAAATGGACACATTTTTTCTATCGCAGCTTTTACCCCTTGGGTAAACTTTTCCCCAACTACAGAACCCATAGATCCACCAATGAAGTTAAATTCAAAAACTGCAATCACGACTGGCTCTTTATTTATAAGACCCTCCATTACAATTAATGCATCATTTTCATTGGTTTTTTGTGTGGCGTCCAGCAGTCTATCCGAGTATTTCTTTGTATCTTTAAATTTGAGTGTATCAATTGGTAATATATTGGTAGCAATTTCTTGCCGATTATCTTCATCCAAAAGCATATCAATTCTTGCTCTTGCATTTATTTTATGATGATAATCACACTTGGGGCATACTTTTAAATTCTGCTCCAAATCTGTATGATACAAAATCTCGTTACAGTTTTCGCATTTACACCATAGCCCTTCAGGTACATTACTTTTAAGGGCGTTCTCCTGTATTCTGGGGGGTAATATCTTACTCAACCAACTCAAATAAAACTCCTTTTGACTATATACGTATAATTGTTTTAATGAGATATTATAGCACTAAGCTGTAAACCATTGTATAAAATTGAAAGCAATTCCTTTATTGTTATTGATAAATATTTACCACATATTGCATAAAATAAAATGGGCGAAATTGAATAAACTTTCTTCAGAATCTTTTTTAACAAACATATGAGCTGAAGAAAATTTCTTCAGAATCTTTTTTTACAAACATATATACTTAAGTTCTACATAAAAATATTGTACAAGGTTAATAAAATGCACTATTTGTTTCCTCTAGGTGGGGTGTTCAAAAAACCACCACAACAGACACAACAAGAGAAACCACCTAAGCAAAATTTAAATGCTCAGGCTTCTGATATTCCTGAACGGTGCTATACAGAGACATCTTTGCGGGAAGATCTAATGGAATATGGCAACGATACAGAAGTATTATTTAAAAAAGTTCAAGTGGTGAAAAATGCGATTGATGTTTATAGGGCATATTTAAACATCGCGAGCGAGATTAAAAATAAAATAGATAATCAATGTATAAAACTAATAAATAAATGTATATTTAATGGGCAAGATGCAGAAGAGTTAAAAGATAAAATCGATAAATTTTATAATCTCTCTAATACATATCAAAGTGTAGACACAACTATAACAAACGAATTGGTGAGTGTATATGAGAGCATCATGAAAAAATCCACAAAATATGCTGTTATAATTACAAATGATGAAGTTAGTGAATTAAGTAAGACATTAGAAGATATCTTAAAAAAGTTAGATGATGCAAACTTCAATCAACAAAATAATATGCAAAAAACATTCAATGAAATGAACATCGTTGAATCGTGTAAAACAAAAGTTGAAGCAACAGATGAACAACGCTTAAACCTAATAAAATCACCAGCGTCTGCATATTCAAAGCTCAAACAAGACCTAAATTTATCATACGAAGACATCAAAAAGAAGCTCACTACACACCTTAAA
>CANISK010000084.1 GCA_947470205.1 Neisseriaceae bacterium
AAATAATGTATGTGTATTAATATTACTTTAATTTAAGTATAAACATAGTAACATCTAATTTAAAATTTAAAATATACCCTAAAATGAAAAATATATATTTTATGTGATACTGTTTTATACAAAAATGAATTATTTAGTAGTTTAAATCTAAAAATGCAATTATAGATAAAAAGGTTTAATTTTTATCATGATACCTAAAAAAATATTATAACTCTTGATAAAATGCAAAATATGAAACTAATTAATTCTGAAAAAGATAGATATTATCAAATTGCAATAATTCAAAATTTGTTTGATGAATACGAATTAAAAATTACACGTGGCTCAAAAAATAGACGAATATATAAACACGTTTGGTGTAACACTTTGGAGGAAGCAAATATTAAATACAAAAAATTAGTAATGCTCCGTATTAGCCATGGTTATGTTGAATATTGCCCAATTAATTAAATTTTTGGAGAAACGTATGACACAAGAAATTATAACAGCATCGGTTGAAAATCAAGAATCTACAACTATAACTCGAAAAATTGTGTTTGACATGGTTGCATGGAAAGAGCTATTAACAATGGCAACACATGAATATTACGATGCCAGTAAAAAAACCGATGAGATAGCATCAAAAATGTTAAACCGCGTAATTAAAGAATATTTCAAAGATTATTTTGCAAAAATCATTAAATAAAGTCTATTATCGAAATTTTCGGTTTTTTGAGGTGCTAAATATGCTAAATCAAACATTATTTTTATTGAGAATGCTTGTATGAAGGCTTTACTATTAGGTGCTGGGGCATCTTATGATTGCGGATTTCCTCTTGTTACAGAGTTAACTCCACTATTTAAATCAAAAGCTATGAAGCTTTTAGATAAGTACCCACATCATTGTAATAATCAGAAAATCTGTCTAATAATTCAAAATTTGTTTAATACCAGCATGCATTACGAGGCAATTGTTGGCTATTTGGAAGTATTATTTAATCAAACAACCGATTCATCCTATAAAAAAGACTTGTATTATACTATTGGCTTTTTTTATCAAATAATTCACTATACTTTACTAGAAAATTATCAAATTCCTCAGTCCGAATATTGTTTAAAAACATTAGAAGCATTTAGAGGAATTAAACATTTACTCTCGGATAATCATCCATTGTGGATATTCTCATTAAATCATGATATAATAGTTGAAATGTTATCTAATTTATTAAATATTAATTTAAAATCTGGGTTTTTTGATGCCAAGCCAATCTCATTTAATTCATATCAAAATAAATATACTTTATTATTTGAAGAACTAACAAGGTGTAACATCAATCATAATCAATTTAATTTTTTTAGACATAATGAATCAGGAATTAATTTATTAAAAATGCATGGATCCTTAGATATTTTTGCATATGGTGATGACACTAATTATAGAAAAATAAAATTTGAAAAAAATGATCCTGAGTCTGGCACAAAAATATTAAAATTAATTGCTGAAGTAAATTTCGAAATCGTTAATAAAGATAAAATAAATTGTGTAAATGAGTCTGTATTTTTTGATGAATATGGTGAAATTCAATTTTTAAGGCATAGTATACTGTCTGGTGCCCATAAATTTTCACCAAAAATGCAACAAATAGCTCCACCAGAATTCCTAGCACAGTTTAAGTCAAATTTAAATTACATAGATGAATTAGTTTGTATTGGTTATGGATTTGGAGATCAACACATTAATGAAATTATTGAAGAATGGTTATCATTCAATGATGATAATAAATTAATAATTGTGAATCCCTATGGAGAAGTACCATCTTTTTTAATATATTTAATACCCAAAATATCTATAATAAAAAAACGCACAACTGATTATTTTATGAGCATTAGCGAAATGTACGATGATTCATCCATAAAATCAGTAAGACCTATTATTGATGTTATGAATAAAAGTCGGGATAGTGCCAAGAGATCATATTAAGTTGTGGCTTAACTGAATACCATTGTTACGCATGGCACATCAACCACCCATTAATATTAATTTACTAATTATGTAAAAATACACTGTTTTAAATCTTTGTAAGTTTGGATTTTACCGCATATCTGGGGTAAATCGGCAATGAGATTTTGATTTTTCCGCTAGAATCATTTGATAATATCAGCTTTTTTGGTAAAATAATTAGTACAAACCTGTTAGTACTAACACTTAATTTTGTGAAACACCCGCCACTTAATGCCCAAGCATTTAAAGTGTAGGCTGCTTGGAAGCTTTCAGCTATTTGCTCTATATTATGATGTGTAACCGAGAACTGCAGAAATCTCTGATTTTTTGTGTTGCCTTAAGTAACGATATAACGTATCACGACTAATTCCAAACTTTTTTGCTATATCAGTTTTTTTATATCTATCTGCAACCAATTGACGCATTTCTGCAAATTGCTCATCAGTTAGACATTTACTCCTTCCTAGATATTTACCTTCTTTTTTGGCTATGGCTATGCCTTCTAATTGACGCTCTTTAATTAATGAGCGTTCAAATTCAGCAAATGCCCCCATAACTGATAGCATTAACTTGGATAAAGGATTTCTTTCATCCTTAGTGAAGATTAAATTTTCCTTAACAAACACAAGCGTAATGTTTTTATTTGTTATTTTATCGACTAACTTACGTAAATCATCTAAATTTCTAGCCAATCTATCCATGGAGTGAACGTACATTACATCTCCATCTCGCATAAATTCAAGCATTAGTGACAATTGTGGACGATTTGTGTCTTTACCTGAGCACTTGTCTATAAATACCTTATCTAATTGTAATCCATCTAGCTGACGCACTGTATTTTGTTCCACCGAACTAACGCGAACATATCCAATACGATGCCCTTTCATATTAAGAACCTTTTTTATTATTTTTGGGTTTGCGTGTAACTATGTAACCATCTGGAAATTTATCTATATTTCTTGAAACTGCTTGATTAATAACTCTAGTCTCAACTTCATATAACAACGCAACATCGCTGTCTAATAACACTTCTTGTTTTCTAATTGTAATGATTTTATTTTCTACCGCTTTATTAATAGTAACTATGTTCATTTTGCTTTTCCGATATAAATTTATGTATTAGCAATTATAACATATAATACAATATGTAATATAATTTTATAAATAATCCTAAAAATACATATTTGATAGTATTTTTATATGTCATATTAGGCTATAGTCTATTGATACATGCGATTGTGATGGTGTGGGTTTGAGGTGGGAATTTTTGCACATGAGTGCGGTTGAAGAAATTTTCTTCAGAAAAATGAGGACTAATTCTATACAATTCATATTCATGAGTATTATTAAATTTATATAATGAAAGGCGTTAAATATATGATATCTTCATCTTTAAACTTACAAAAATCCAATAATAACACAGGAATACAAAATACAAACACCGCTCTTGAGATGTTTCAAATTAATGATAACAATCCATTGAATAATGAAATAGATAAATGGGTTGCTGAAAATAATAACAAAAAAACATATCAAGAAGCCGCCAAAATAATAAAAGATACCATTCAATATAAGGCGTTAGAGATAAACTTAAGTGGATTAAAATTAAAATCACTGCCAAATCTTAATATATTCCTATTGATGCCACAATTGGAGATTTTAAATTTTTCAAATAATTTATTACAAGATTTTCCAAGCGATATTATCAATTGTTGCAAAAATTTAAAACATCTCAAGCTGGCAAACAATCAATTAAAGTCGTTACCAACAAATGCAGTATATAACTTAGAGCGATTGACCTCAATAGATGTGTCTAAGAATAACATAAACAATATAGCATCAAATGCAATACATAATTTGCCAACACTTGAGGTTCTTGATGTTTCCAATAATAATATACAAACTTTATCAGAAGATGCACTGAATAATTTAATAAAAGTATCAAAATTATATTTTTTTGATAATAATAAATTAGAAAATATACCTCAATTTACAAGTATAAACCCTAATTGCGATATATACCCTAAAAATCTACCCATAAACAATCAATCTATTACACAGATATTATTACATCAATTGAATGATAAACAAAATGGTCGCATCAATTATGATCAAACTGAAGCTAAAGAGTTGATTGATAATTTTCTTAAGAGAGCCACAAAGAAAGACATATTTCTTAATGATTACACGGCCAATAATCAAGATGTCATTAATATAGAGACCCCTCCAAGTGCATTAACTCAACAGTTAAGCACATTTAAAATTACAGATGCAATTTTTTTTACAGATACAAACTTATTGCATTTAAAAGATTTATATGCGATCAATCAAGAGTATGCAATATCGCAAAACATTCCTGATGATCTAAAAGAAGAGGTGGAGTTAGCTTTTAATTATGTTGAAAGATCATACCTGGATATTCCTAATCCTATTTATAACACATCAATACCAACACAAGAAAACCATAATGAAATTATAAGACTTACAGAATTAATAAACAATAAAATCAGTGAGCTACCGCTTGTTAATGTTGATATTAATAATAAGCAAGAGAAAATGACTGGAAAGCGTTATGATAATATAAAACGCAGTCTTCATAGTGGTGTAACTTTGACCTTGGAAGATGGCAGATTGATGGCTCATGATAGATATTATGATAGAGAGCAATTTTTAAAATTGCTTGTATCTATTAAAACTTTTGACGAAGAGTTATTTATATCAACAATGTCACTAATAGTGGCTGGGTTGCCAACAAATTTAATGGAACAAAGGAAGGCTTTTTTAGATACATTTGTACATCTATATATTACAGGTAAATTTCCTTCTGAAGGTTTAAAGTTAGCCTATCATCATTATCTTGGTAGATGTGGGTTTATTTATTAATAACATTACGCCCATTGCCCAAATTCAAGTGCGAAACACACAAGTAATGATATTTATTTGCTTGGTGGGTATTAATTTCTGTTACTACTCACCAACCCCTATATCAATAACATCTATATGGGGAGGATTAACAGCATCTGTGATGTGATATAAATGCCCATAATACACATTCCATGTGTGCTTTTCGTTGGTTATGAATTTCACAGTCTTGGGATTAATTATAACCACATGACCAACAATCTGCTTATCATGATGCTTAAATCCCAATAAGTCACCAATAGCTACATTGCCTTTGTTTAATTTGTCATGATTACTGCGTTCACAATGCAATAAGTTATTATCATTGATATTGATGGCATAGTATCTAATTTCCCATCTACCATTATGATCTACATGCTCCACTAGAAGAGTGTCTTTGTATTTCTCAATTACAACCGCAGATATTACATTATTGAATTTAGAGTTGAAGTATTGAATAGTCTGCCCAATGGATATTGAGTGTTTGATTTTATCCAAACGTTTTTGATGCACCAACTTGTTAACATTTTTTTGTGCATAAAACAAAACATAACTACAATTTCAGTGTATATTCTTGTCAAGTTGGACACCTATTAATATTTTTAATGGACACCTATTCATATTTTTACGAAAATCTGTCCAAATTAAATCGCATTTACTGTCCAAGTTAAATATTAATAACTGTCCATCAAAAATATGAATGGGTGTCCAAATTACGTATTATTACACAATTTCAGTAACTTATCATGAATCATACTGCGAATACCTTCACGATACAATTCACTCCGCCACTCTCCACCACTCCAGTTATAACAAAATCCATGTTATATACAGATTGGTTCTTGGTATCATACCCATTCAATATCTCTATTGAATATGATTCACCAAGTTTACCATCTACACCATCATGGTTTATCTTATTATTAACCAAGCTATTCCAAAATATCTTATCATTTAAAATATCATGTTTAGCTACACTGGATACTTTAGTTAAAAATTCATTATAGTTCTGGATTATATTTCTCATAATACTGCCTTTATATTTAAATATTAATAGTTAATTCCTGTATGAACGTACAATCTAATTGTTTATATAAAACCCAACATAGCCACAACAACAACCTACTCATCATCTTTCATATGTATATACTGATGATAATTATTCACAATAAGGGCTATATATTCATTTGGTGTTAAATCATGCTTTAATGACATGCTCTTCACTGTATCATTGAGCTCTCTATATATTCTAAAGGTAATGTAATTCTCATGACCAGTTGTAGAGTTCCATTTCTTTGTTGCTTTTTTTTGTGCATCAGTTGTCATGGTTCTTACCCTCAAAAAGATTGATAGCTTTTAAGATAATCTCTTGCATATTCTCCTTGGTGTGTAGAGAGATATCTTTTAGTATAGTATGCGTACTACGCAATAATGTAATTTTGGTATATTTCAACTTTTGAGTAGTTTGTCTATGTTTTTTGTTTGCTCGTATCTGAGCCTCAGATTTTGCCATTGTTTCACACCTTAAAACACATAACCCATCAAAGATAAGGGTTATCTAAAATATTTATTAAAACCCCATTATAGAAATAATAACAATAAAAAAGTAACCACCAATACAACAATCTCCTATTTATCGGAGATTGTTGTAAAAATATCAGCACTTAACTATTCAAGTCTCGCATTTAGTTAATTTGTGCCATACTATTTGAATGTAC
>CANISK010000085.1 GCA_947470205.1 Neisseriaceae bacterium
AAATAATTACAACTCCTGAAATGGCTTTACACATTTATGATATATATCGTATGCGATCTAAAATAGAGGGAGTATTTAAATTTTTAAAAGATGTATTAGGTTGGGAATATTTCAATATACAGAGTTTTACTGCAATCAAAAATTTACTTACGTTATGTTTTTTTATTGCTGGATATTTTTATGAAATTGAATCTGTATTAGTTGATAATTACATGACCGAACATATTGCATATTTAGGCGGAGGAAAAGGAGAGGTCACTCGATATTATATACTAGAGGGATTTCAGGTGTTGGCTAATAAAATACTAGCAGATAATTATATTCAAGAAAAACAAATCACAGAGGATGAACTAAAGAAAATGTACAAAATGGCGTTTTTAAGTGTTTAAATGAAGGTGATGATGATGAATTTGGAGATTTGTCAAGGAGTTAGTAATGACTAGATTGTAGGGCTACTACATTAGGTTAATTTACGCAAAAGTGCCTCCTGTGCCGAAAAACCATCCTTGCTTATAACTTTTGTGTAATTACCATCTTTATCCATTATCCATGCATTAGCAGTATCTTGTAAATACACCTCCAGTCCTTCGTAAATAATTCGCCGTTTAATTTTATCATCCAAAATCGGGATACACGTCTCAACCCGTCTAAAGAAATTACGTTTCATCCAATCAGCTGACGATAAATAAACATCTTTTGCCCCATTATTATAAAAATAAAACACTCTATGATGCTCTAAAAAACGTCCAACGATTGAGCGCACCTCAATATTATCTGATACACCAGGTAAACCAGGACGTAGGGCGCAAGCACCTCTTACAATCAGGGTGATTTTTACCCCCGCTTGAGATGCCCGATACAACGCTTTAATAACTTGGTTTTCAATCAATGAATTCATCTTGGCCATAATCACTGCATACTTACCATTTAGTGCATTCATAGTCTCACTCTCTATACTTTGTAGGATTAGTTCAAATAAATTAAACGGTGCTTGGTAAATATGTTTTATAGTTGGATTTCTTCCATGCCCAGTAATTTCAGCGAAGATATTATCCACGTCCCCAGTAATAAGAGGGTTGGCAGTAAGTAACCCAAAGTCAGTATACATTTTAGCAGTTTGTTGATGATAGTTTCCAGTTCCCAAATGTACATAGTGCTGTATTTGATTATTTTCACGTCTAGCAATAAGTAACATTTTGGCGTGTACCTTACACCCCATTACGCCATACACCACATGCGCCCCTGCGTTTTCTAATGAATTTGCAAGTAATGCATTTGTAGCTTCATCAAATCTCGCAAATAGCTCAATGGATGCCACTACTTCTTTGTTAGATTTGGCTGCCAAAATTAGGTTTTGTGCAAGTTCTGAATCTGCACCAATTCGATACATTGTCATTTTTACTGCAACCACATCTGGGTCTGTTGCTGCTAATTTTGTGAGCTCCACCACTGGGTCAAAAGACTGATATGGTGTATGAATTAGGATATCCTCTTTTTTTATGGCATCAAAGAGGTTAATGTTTTTTCTGAGGATTTGGGGTAGCCCTGGTGTATAATTTTTAAATTTTAATTTTGGATTATCGACTAAAGTATATATATCTTTTAGTCTAGTTAAATTCACGGGGCCATGAGCTAGATATAAGTCATCTTTACTGATGTGAAATTGATTTATTAAAATATCAATAAAAAAATTATCTGGAGTGGAGGAGGAGATATCAATTTCAAGTCTGGAGCATTCGGCATATTTTCTATTTTGCACTTCTTTAGTGACCAAACTTCTTAAATTTTTAGTGACATCATAAGTGAGGTTTATGCTTGCATTTCTTGTAACCCGAAATGGATAGCACCCAATTACATTTTTTTCAGTAAAAAATGCATCAATATAAGTAGAGACTATATCTTGTAATAATATAAACTCATCATTTTTTGCGTTTGTTCTTTTTGGGAGTTTAATCACACGGGGCAATACACGTGGTGCTTCAATAATCGCAATTTTTGAGTTTCTACCATATTGGTCAACGCCATTGAGTTCAATTGCAAAATGTAAGTTTTTATTGGGCACCTTTGGAAATGGATGAGATGGGTCGATACTAATTGGAGTGAGGGTAGTTTTAAGATTGGTTACAAAATAATTGTATATCCATTTTTGCCGCGATTTATTCCAATCATTTGGTGGCAGTATTACAATGTTATGTTTTTTTAGTTCTGGTTTTAAAATATTATTATATGTTTTGTATATGTCATCATATAAAGAAATTACTGCTTCACGTACTAAGTACAACGCATCTGCAACAGTTATACCATCTGGTAATATCTTGTGTGGTTGCTCGCGGTTTAACTTCAAAAGCCTTGCTACTCGCACCTCAAATAATTCATCACAATTTTTAGATACAATGCATAAATAATTTAATCTCTCAAGTAACGGGGAGCTTTCGTCAACCACAAGTGCTAGTATTCGACGGTTAAATTCAACCAAACCAACTTCACGGTTTAACAGCATATCTTTATCATTGATCATTGTGTTCATGATATTTTTATTCCAGATACTTAGAGTATATTTTTTAAATTACCAATGAACGTAGCATCCATACAGTTTTTTCATGTATTTGTAATCTTTGAGTAACCAAATCCACAGTCACGTAGTCATTAGCTGCAGTTGCAATTGGCAGTAGAAATCTATTAGTGCTTATCACAACTTCATGGGCATGGATAAGGTGTTTTATCATATCATCTGCCGTGATATTGCCACTATGTTCAACCACTTTGGTAAGTTTGGCAAATTCGCTATAGCTTCCAGGGGCAATAAACCCAAGTGCGCGAATTCTTTCAGCAATAAGGTCTACCGCAAGCCACAACTCGCTGTACTGGGTTTCAAACATAAGATGCAAAGTGTTAAACATCGCACCTGTAACATTCCAATGAAAATTATGTGTTTTTAGATATAAAGAATACGTATCAGCAAATAAATGTGCTAATTGATTAGCAGTTTTTACTCTATCACCCTCAGAAATTCCATCATTAATTGTAAAAAATTGTTGCTTTAACATAACATACCTCCAATTATCATATATTCTTCTTTATCTTTAAGTTTTTGTTTACTAAAAAATAAGTATCTCGAATATAAATTATACCTCATATTATACACTTTTTGTGGAAAAACCAATATTTTATACAACCCAAAAACATATCAAAAACAGATTGCTATATTTTATTCATACAGCAACAACTCAACACTTATAATATAAAATTATAATGGTAGGGTAAATTCAGACAGATTTTAACCAAAATTAAGATATAATTATTTTATATTTTATGAGGAAATAATTTACTAGTGGAGCAAAATTTTTAGATTAATAGCAACAAAAAGTGGCAAATAAGCCACCTTACAATTTTGAGTTTT
Organism: Neisseriaceae bacterium; assembly: GCA_947470205.1. Classification (GTDB taxonomy): domain Bacteria; phylum Pseudomonadota; class Gammaproteobacteria; order Burkholderiales; family UBA11063; genus Aquella. The sequence continues at coordinate 3,401 of CANISK010000085.1, forward strand.
AGTTAATTTATGTAAAGACTAGAGCACATCTCTGAAATTTTGATTAAAATAATTATTTTTTTTTATATAATATGGTACAATTAAAATGATACCTTAATAATGATATTTTGTAAGGATATTGTATATGAAATTAAAATCTTTGTCAGATGTAGATTTTATAGAATTCTATCTTGAAACATTAAAAGCAAATCCACCAGCACGCTCTTTTGTGCTGCTTGATTTAAATTTGAATATATTATATGCAAATAATACATTTTTAGATTTTGTTGAGATGTCGTTAGGGGAAGTTCAAGGAAAACGAATGAAGGATTGGGGGAGCTCTTTCCTTGCACCAATTGCTCCACAGACAAGATTATTGGCTGAAAAAGCCTTAAAACAAGATCAATATGTAAGAAGTATTATTGAAGTGATTAAAAATGATACCCCTCATTATATAGACTGCTATTATATCAAAGTGACCAATCCTTTTACTAAAAATATTGTGGGAGTTGTTAGTAATTTAAATTGGGCGAGATTTAGTAACCCATTGTTAAATATTATTAAAGCATTGCATAAAAAAATGGTAATCATAAATGATGAGGGGGATTCATTTGCTAAAATGGCAATTGATTTAACTCCGATAGAACATGAAATTACAACCTTACTTGTGATTGGTAAGTCATACAAAGAAGTTGCTGCAATTTTGAGTGAAATTCATGATCAACAATATGTACCTGCAACAATATCAACAATTACCTACCGTAAAATATTCACCAAATTTGATGTAAATTCATTATCTGGACTTATAATGCGTGCAACTTCTTTAAGAATTTTGGAGTCTATCCCAAAATCATTTTTATCTTAATTGACTATGAATATATAACTAAAAATGGAATCAACATGTCTGATACTTATGAAAATAAAAAAAATGCCAATAAAAAAGCCAAAGAATTTTACAATATGCAAGGATGGGGAAATGGTTATTTTGATATTAATAAAAAGGGAGAATTAACAGTCAAGCGTGGTAAATATTTGGCCGATAAAGATGTACCAATTATAGATATAGTAAATAAAATTAAAGAAATGGGGTATCAAACTCCTTTACTATTACGCTTTAAGGATATTACTATAAATAGAGCCCACAGAATAATAAAAGCATTTTATGATATGCGAAAAATCTTGAACTACACCGGATATTATACTTTAATTTATCCAATTAAAGTTAATCAATACCAAACTACAGTTAATAGTATATTATCCATTAAAGAGCATGTGGGTATAGAGGCTGGTAGCAAACCAGAGCTTTTAGCTGTATTATCTTTGGTAAAAGACAATAAAACACCGATAATATGTAATGGCTACAAAGACAAAGAATACATAAAAACCGCATTAATTGCAAGAAAAATTGGACGTCAAATTACGATTGTAATTGAAAAATCGATCGAGGCAGAATATGTCGTAGAGTTATCTCGGATATTAAATGTATCACCATTGTTGGGTGTGAGATTTAGACTTGGCATTACGTTGTCTGGTAAATGGGCGCATTCTGGAGGAGAAAAATCAAAATTTGGACTCAATACCACCCAATTACTACAGTTAGTATCATTATTAAAAAATAATAATTTATTGAATAATTTACATTTATTACATTGTCACCAAGGCTCACAAATTGCCAATGTTAATGATATTTATCAATACATTAATGAATTATCAACAGTGTATGTGGAGTTACATAAACTAGGGGCAAATTTAAACACTATAGATATTGGTGGTGGTCTTGCGGTGGACTACGATGGTTCTCGCACGCGGAATTTTAATTCAACCAATTATAGCCTTGGAGATTATGCGCATATTATTCTATCTGTTATAAAAAATACATTAGATAAAGACAATATTCCATTACCTCATATTTACTCTGAGTCTGGACGAGCCGTAACTGCACACCACGCTGTTTTTGTGACAAATATTGTAGAGATAGAAAGTGTTGTAGGGGAAGAAATTCCTATTGTCAAAACCAAAGATGAAGACTTACTTGAACTTGGTGGATTATTGGAGCGATTTGATAATACCCCAATTAATGAAATATATAATATTAGTATAAATGCAATAGAAAGCCTTTATAACAGATTTAGTGAGGGCAAATTATCTATAGAAAAAAGAGCAGTGGGGGAGCAGTTATATTCACATATCAAATTAAAACTTATTAAAAAATTAGATAAAAGTTATCGTGCTCATCGCGATCTTTATGATATATTAGATGAAGATCTGGCAAAAAAAATTATTGCTAATTTTTCACTCTTTCAATCCATGCCAGATGCATGGGCAATATCGCAAATGTTTCCCATACTACCATTAAACCAATTAAATAGTGAACCAAGCATGAGAGCTGTTATAGAAGATATCACCTGCGACTCAGACGGGAGAATATCTAATTACTTGGATTATCAGGGAAATGAGCCATCCATTAAACTCCCCAAATATGATCATCAAAATCCATACCTCCTTGGTGTATTCTTGGTGGGAGCTTATCAAGAAATAATGGGCAATATGCATAATTTATTTGGCCCGGTAAATACAGCTGAAGTCACGTTAAAAAATGATGGAACTTTTGAGTTGGAAATATATGAGGCGTTTAGTAATTTGGACTCATTAGAGCATGTCGGGTATGATAAATTAGATGTATTGAATAATATAGTAAAGTATATAAAACATGCCAAACTCCACAAAAAAGAAGAGAAGCAATTTTTAGATTTTATAACAAGTGTAGCTCAATCGCATACCTACCTTACTGACATTAGTATTACATAAGAAATTAGCAGTACTACATATCGAGCATGAAACATTCAAGTGATGAAATATTTTTTTGTAGTTTTTGACGTTCGTTTGAACCAATTGGAAATATTGCAGGTTTGTTAATTATCTTTTTTTGATTGCGGTGAATTTCATCGCTTTTTATAAATTTTTTTTCTGGCTGTAGGGAAAAGAATGTGGGGTTTATTATACCAAAACCATACGCAATCAAAATTTTTTCAAGAATCGATTTGGTGGGCTATAAAAAATAATTGCTACTATTATATTGAAGTACCATTGGGTTTAATTGTAGAATTCCATTCTCCATGCAATATTACATAATAGACCTCTTGCATAACCTC
>CANISK010000086.1 GCA_947470205.1 Neisseriaceae bacterium
CAAAGTCTGCAATACTATTATTTGTCATAATATCTTGCTTGATTTCATTATAAAGTTCTGGGGTGAGATATTTTGCAACCTCTTCCACATTTATTGCATTATTCATGCTTTGAATATGCAAAAACATACCTTTAGCCTGTCTTAAAAAGTAAATTACTTCAATTCCATCTAACATAACATTGGGATTTGATGGATTATTATTTGCTGGTGTTGTAAAGTTATTTTGTTGGTTGAATTGTTGTTGATTTGAGTTGGGCGTATTTTGATTATTGTAACCATTGTTGGTGTTACTAATATTGGCATTATCATTGTTATTGGTTGATCCAAAAAAATTATTATTTCCACCCTGAGTGCCAAATATTGATTTTTTTCTAAAGAACATCAAACCAAACACTAACAACGCCACTAAAATTGCAATTATACCCCATGGAAATTTAGATTCAGCGTTTAAGTTTTGTGCTTGATTGATTAATTGTTGAGGTTCATTTGATGTAACATTTTGATTGACCCCACTTGCATTGGATTTTAAATTATTTTGATTGTTGGTGTCATTATTATTTGCCATACTCTTACCAAGCAAATAACCACCAGTAGCACCTGCAGCTGCTCCAATTAAACCAGCAGTACCTGCCCCCATTCCAGCTTTGCCGTTATTGTTAGCTATACCAGTACCTTGAGAGCCATTATTAGCATTTCCGTAGTTATTACCTGTGCGATTCGCATTAGAATAACCATTATTTCTATATCCACCATAATTTGATGTGGATCTTTGCATTCCACTACTTCTACCGCTACCAATACGAGCCGCTTCAGCCACCTGAACAAACAACATACAAAGTATTGTAAATAAAAGAATAAATGATCTTTTTTTCATTGATATAAAAACCTTTTAAAAGTTGACTTCAAACACCAATTAGATATAAGAAACTGGCATTACAAAGACGATAATATATAAAACAAATTATTATATCATAAATATCTACCTCACAACCAATCAAAATGATAAAATACGTTTTATGTATTAATTATAAATCAATAAACTTATGGACAATTCATCTATTATTATATATACCGATGGTGCATGTAGAGGTAACCCAGGGGTTGGCTCTTGGGCTGCCACCTTAGAATATAAACAACATAAAAAAGAAATATCTGGCTTATCCCCTCACACCACAAACAATCAAATGGAACTTACAGCCGTGATAGAGGCGCTTAAATGTATTAAAGTTATCCCATCTCAGATTATAATCAACACAGACTCTCAGTATGTACAAAAAGGAATGACTGAGTGGATAACTGGATGGAAGAAAAAAAACTGGAAAAATGTCAAAAATCATATATTATGGCAAGAACTTGATAGCCTTGCCAATATGCATCATATTGATTGGAAGTGGGTACGTGGGCATGATGGTAATTTGGGTAATGAGTATGTTGATATGTTGTGCAATAAGGTTCTAGATAAACAAATGGGTATCTAGCGGTGAGATTGCTTCACTTCGTTCGCAATGACGAAGACTTATGAAAGAATTTTATTATATGATTTGCAATACATTTAATACCTCCAAGATGAAGAGTGTGGTTATTTTTTTGGGTATGGTGTGTTTTTTCACAATAGCACAATTAAATAATGTACGATTTGAACCATCCTCAACATTTTGGGCACAAATATCATTTGCATATATTGGGATGATATTTTTTTGCTACATAATACTCACTCATAAAAAAATTTATATCCCATACGTTGTAATACCACTTTCTTTATTTGGATTTTATCTCACTATACAACCACACATCACCCCTATGAGCTTTCCTGGGTTGAATTATATTACCACCATTGAGATGTTTATTTGTATTTTAATTGCAATCACTACTAATACAATTATATATAACTATAATCTTCGTATATTTACTATTTATTTATCTGTCGCAATATTAATTGGGGTGATTATTCAATCTGGAATTGGTTTTATACAATACGCCAATTTATTTAAATATTTTCACGGAATTATTTTTTACGATTCATCACACCCAAATACTAATATTTTTGGACATTTTGGTCAACGCAATCATTATTGCCATTTTCTCACCTGGGGAGTTTTTGCACTCATATATTTATTTCATCAGAAAATCATTAATAAATATTTTTTTGCGATAATCATGTTTTGGTTGATGTTTAGTATTACAATTGCCTCCTCCAGAAGTGTTTTTCTTTATTTTGGTTGTGCAAATATAATTACATTATTTTATTGGGTTTTATATAAACGTCAGGATTTGTTAAAAATATTTTTGTTGACTATTATTGCAACGTTGACGCTATTTGCTTTTGAATATCTATACCCTATCATTACAGAACACTTAAATCATAACACTCAAATATTATCTGGTTTTTCTCGCTTACAACACAGTGAATCTGGTGGTGAATTTGGTAGGAGACTTGTTGAGTGGAAAAAAGCAATTGTTGTGTTTTTGAGTAATACAGTAACTGGATGTGGCTGGTATGGGTATGCACATTACAGTGTATTTTTATATAAACTATTTCCAAACGCCCCTCTTAATGATGGATTATTCACCAATTGTCATAATCTTATCTTACAGTTACTCGCCGAGACTGGTATTATTGGTACGCTCATGGTGTGTGTGGGTATATTATATATAATATATAAGATGTTGCGTATGAGTGTATGTGCTAATGCAGTTGAAATAATAATAATATTATGCATGATTGCAACCACCCTCATTCATTCTATGGTGGAATATCCATTGTGGTATTTATATTTTCTTGGGGTATTTGTAATATTTCTATCCATCACCACGCCAATAAAGACTATGAATAATAAAATAATCACCATTGCATTTATGCCATTTATTACACTATTATTCTATATTATGATTACTAAAAGTATTATATTTGATAAATTAGTAAATTATATTGATACACCAGACAAAGCAAGCATATTCAAAATAAACACACAAAATCTCATTGACATTGCAAACAAAGACCAGTTGATGTCTTATTTTGCCATATTTACTTTAGATAATTATATCGAACCAGATGGTGAATTTAGTCTTCAATCTTTGAGTTTGGGTGAGATGTTAGAATATGAAAATAAGTTTGTATTATTTCAACCATATCCACTCAATCTCACCAAGCTTGCTAAAATAGAATGGAATATGGGGAACAAAAATACAGCAATTATGCTAGCTCATACTGCAAAAAATGCGTATCCAAATTATCTGAATAGTATTCAAGTATCACTTCACAAGAGGAAATATAAATTTTTATATAACTTAAAGTAATACTAGCAGATAATTATAATGCGAATTAAGAACCCAATTACAACAATATTAATTTTGTGTTCAGATTGTATAATGAAAATCAGTCATTGCGAACCCTGATTTATCAGGGTGTGGCAATCCCACACTCAGTAACACGCAATATCTAAGATATGAGCGCCAATCATTGAGATTGCCACGGCTTCTAAGCAAGCCCCGCAATGACTATATAGATTATCACTTTTATAAGTTATGCAATGAGTCTATTGGTTTATTTGGTAAAATTTGACGTAAAATTGACAATGGGCGACTTTGAAGAAATTTTCTTCAGAAAATATACATGTCATTATTGTATAATTTATCTTTAACGCGTTTATTATATAATCTGCGGTTTTTGCTCTAACTTTTGCACAAGGTACCCATTGCTATGGAAATCTCATACCAACCTCTCATATTACAACCAGACACTAATAAACCACATGAGTATAATAAGAGTACCATTCTTGAACAATTAAATCAATTCACCCCCTCCGGCTATTTTACAGACTCAATTACTAACTCAATTACTATTGATCAAACAAACGGAAAATTACTGCGCAATATTTATAGCCAATTGAAACAGATATATGATAACCCAACAGAAAAAGTTATGGGCGAATTATTAAATCTTGACAATCAGCCACAAAAAATACGAGGTCAAGATAACCAAAGTTTTGATTTTAAATTTAATCAGATGAATGATACACAAAAACTAGCTAGGTGGTACTCAATATTATCTAATGTAAACTTAGATAATATAGCAGATGGCGGATTGATACCTATTAAGTTAGATATAACAATGTATCCATATAGGTGGGTTGGCCTTGAATCTGATATCAACAATAATCTATACAAATGTGAAAACATTGCTGTAGAGCGTTTTACCATTGAAAAAGGTGAAACTAATGATGCGTTCAATAAACGTATTACAGAATATATTAATGGTTATATTAGTTATTCTAAAATATCCACACAAAAAGTCTTTATTATACCAATAGAGATTAGCAATGGCACCCATACGGAGCCGTATATATTTAAAGTAGAAAACGGAACAATTACCGAAGTACTACATAGTAATTCAGGTTTTATACATGATGCTGTGCGAGGTTATATGGATGCTTGTGCGCAAGATAAAAAATATGCAGTATTTCACGTTAAACATGATGGATCTTGCACTAAATTATCAAATTATGTATTAAAAATGTTTGATGCAAAAGTAAAAGAAGCCAAAAGCAATAATAATATTAATCACCAAGATTTACTAAATAATGTTTTTGGTAGTTATAAAAACAATCAACCAAATAATATCAACATTCAAAAAGCACTACTATTGTCTTATTTTGGTATTGATATTACACAGTCTTTCGGTAATGATAATGAGCCAATAATTACAAAATATTGCTCTGATGTTAATCAGGTTAATACATCATCTAAAATTGGTCAACAGTTAAGTAGCTATACACAAGATTCACCAATCACACTTAGTAAAGTCAAAGATATCCCCTTAGATTCACCGCAAAACATAAGCTCAATAGATGCTTATTCTAATATTTTTATTACCGCATGTAACAGTCAACGAAAGAATGTTGGTGAGCTAAATATTAAAACATTTACAGCCTTAGATAAAATTGATACATTTTTAACTAGCGAACACTACGTAGCTGGAGATATAGAAAAATTATCTTGGCGCACAAAATTGGCACATTTGCCAATTTATAGTATACGCCATAATAAAGCTGGCAGATTATTCTTTGTTATTTTAGAGTATTGTGATAATGACAATCAAAAACAGCAAAAAGCTGTGTTAATAGGTTATACAGAAAATCATAACTATGCTAAAGTGGAGCAAAATGTAAAAGAATATAATGTAAATCAAGACATTCAATCCCTTCAATCTTATTATGAACAACAGCCAGAAGTTAAAATACAGCAACTAAAAGTATCTCTCGCACCTGATGAAAAAGTAAAAAATAATAGCTATGTTATTAATAACCAAATCATTACCATTGATAATAAAGAGCAGATAAGGGCAATAAATATTAAAGCATATCCAGCTATTGTAGCCGGTAGTGCTGGAAGTGGTAAAACTACCGTTGCTATAGCAATGATTATAAATCAAATAAATGGTGATGGTAATGAGATTCCCAAAATTTTATACGTTACCCAATCTGACACTTTGGCAAAAAATGTCTCTGATACAATATTTGAACAATTTAGAGAGGATCCTCGAATACATGAAATAAAACAAAACGTGCAAATATTGTCATACAATAATTTAATAAAACAATGTTGCGATAAAACAATTGCAGATTTTAAAACATTTTCTACTTATTTAGAGAGTAATTTTAATGGTCACGCTAACAAAACATATAAGAAGGGTAAACAAAAAAACTCAAAACAAGTCACTGACAATTCATCATCAATCGCAAGTGACCCTCAAAAGCTTTACAATGAATTTAAACTAATAGCAACGATTAAAGCAAACTCAAACAATGACAAGGAATCACAAAAAACGTATTATGCGTGCAACAGCATTTATAGCGCATATGCAACATCAGATGAAAAAAAAGATATTTGGGGGATGTATGATGCATATCAACAATACTTAATACGTTACAGCCAGATTGATCCTGCACTAATGATTGTAAATTTGCCAAAGAAGAAATACGACTTAATAATTGCAGATGAAAGCCAAGATTTCAATGGTGTTCAGATAAATAACATAACACAATTGTGTAAACTTACGAATAAAGCGCTTAACATTTGTATATTATATAGTGCACACCAGAGTTTATCATTACAAATACCTTACCCTAATGAGGTATTTAATCAAATAACTCAGAGCGCAATGACTGTAATAAATTTTGATGTATGCTTTAGAAATCCATTAAAAATAATTAAACTCAATCAATTTTTATTATATCTTCAAAATAAAATACTTCAAGGGCAACTAACAACATTTTGTAGTTCAATGCCAGATCACGACACCAGATCACCAGTTGATGGTAGAATTTATGTAATACCAGAAAATGGTAATTTATTAAATAAATATATTAAACAGCCAAGTACTGTTTTATTGGTATGGAATGAAGATGATAAAAAATCCGCACAACAAAAATATACAGGTGTTTTAATTTATACAATTGCAGAATTTAAAGGCCTTGAAAGTGAAAATATAGTATTAGATGCTG
>CANISK010000087.1 GCA_947470205.1 Neisseriaceae bacterium
ATATGTATATTCAGAGCATAGAATCTAATGAAAAAAAGATGTTTCAGTATATTTATGAAAATAATAACGATGGTAAGTTAGTGGCTTAGGTTTGTTTCTATAAAGTGGTGAAAATTTGTCTTGACAAATGGGTGCACTATAAAGCAAGAGCTTGAGGAAGTTAAAAATGTTATTAATGATATTCAAAAGGATGAAAAATTTTGTGTTTATCTAGCCACACCTAAAGGTAAACATGATAACAAAAGGTTAAAAGATCTTACTAATAGACTAAATACTCGTGTTAATAATATTGACGAGCTCATTAAGTCTTCAGAATTTAAGAAAAAAGATATAGAAGAGTTTCTTAAACCTCAGTTTCCTGATGGGAATGATGTGTTTGCTGTTGTTGATAGCATGGCAGATGACGAACTTGATCTCGCAATGCAATTAACATCATTTTTAGGGGCTGATAAAGGAAAAAAAGCATGGAGTGATAAGGGCAGTCCACATAAAAATTTTGTTCAAAAAGTTTATCGACCTCAAGAAGTCTCATGTGTTAAAGAAAATCTCAGTACAAATTTAGAACTAACAAATGAAGATCAAAATACATTAAAAGCAATCAATTATAAGAATTTTGATATGATGGGTCAATTTTCCTCTATTGGATATACAAAAAATGAAAGCGGCAAAATAGCCGAATTCAGAATGATTCATCCTATTATTGATTACTTGATACAGAGTTATCAATCTCCTCAATCTATGAAAGACGGGGAAATAGAGCATACACAATTTCAACCAGGGAATGTTTTAGATGATGACAAAACTAGTAAAACGACGAAAAAAGCTGAAGCGTGTCCTATGAAAGCAATGAATTTATTGTTTCTTACAGAACAAAAAGAACGTTATGATGTATATAAAGATAATAAGCAAAATATTGACAAAGTATTAGAGAAAGTTGCCCAGTGTCATAATAATACACTACATATTATGGGAAGTAATGGTTCTAGAAATGGTCTTTATGATTTATAAAAACTCTCGGGGTGATAAAAATCCCAAGAGTTTATAATATCTTTAGATAATAAAAAAATGACGTTTGAAGTGTCTAATTTACTAAGATAATATATATTTGTTGATTATTATTAACACTTGTAAATCCCTCGCATATCCTGTATAATATTACCTTATAAAGATTTATTTATCAGGTTTATCTATTGATAAAATAAAGCAATTAAAAGAAGACACACAACAAATAAGACATTAAAAATAAAAAACCCTCAGAATAACAAAATTCTGAGGGTTTTTATAATATCTATACGATAATAAATGACTATCGTTTAGAGAATTGTTTACGTCTACGCGCTTTTCTAAATCCACATTTTTTACGTTCTACAATACGCGAATCGCGAGTAACAAATCCAGCTTTAGATAGCGTAGGTTTTAGATCTGGATTGAAATCAATCAACGCACGGGTGATACCATGTTTGATGGCGCCAGCCTGACCAGATTCACCACCACCATTTACAGTGATATACATATCAAATGTAGTGGCATGTTGGGTAAGTTCAAGTGGTTGAAGTAAAATCATACAGTTGGTTTGACGTGAGAAATATTTGTTATATTCCAAGTTGTTCACCATAATTTTACCAGTACCAGTTTTGATAAAAACACGCGCAACAGAGCTTTTTCTTTTGCCTGTGCCGTAGTATTGTTGTTTATCGCTCATAAATTACAATTCCTATTCAATATTAAGAGTTTTGGGTTGTTGTGCAGTATGTGGGTGAGTATTACCTGCATACACTTTTAGTTTTTTAATCATAGCATAACCTAAAGGGCCTTTGGGTAACATTCCCTGTACTGCTTTGATAAGAATTCTTTCTGGATGTTTGTCTAACAATTTTTCAAATGTAGTAGAGTATATTCCACCAGGGTACCCAGTATGACGATAATATAGTTTTTGTAAAGTTTTTTTACCGGTAACTACTAGTTTTTCTACGTTAGTAACCACTATAAAATCTCCAGTGTCCATATGCGGAGTAAAAATTGGTTTATGTTTTCCACGGAGAATATGTGCAATTTTAGTTGCCATACGTCCTAAAATTTTATTTTCTGCATCAACAACAAACCATTCATGAGTGATATCAGAAGGTTTTGCTGAAAAAGTTTTCATTATATTTATTCCTAATAAAAATAAGTATTATCTAACCAAGGGCTTACATACAAAATGTTTGCCACCCAAAATGGTTTCCACCTTTTGGTAACGGTTTTTTGGTGGTAAGGAGCTATTTTATCATGAATAATACCCAATAATCAAGTTTTATATGTTAAAATCTTGGATTATATTATTTAACAATAAAAATCAATACAAAAAGATATCATAAGTATATGCAAAAACATAATCGTAAAATAGCGGTAATTGGACTTGGGTATGTAGGGCTTCCTGTTGTTGTAGCGTTTGGTAAAAATAGTCATTGTGTTGGCTTCGATATTGACGAAACGCGTATTTTAGCACTTAAAAATCATCAAGATATAACACGAGAAGTATCTATCGATGACCTTAAAACCACTGATGTATTATACACAACCAATATAAATTATCTCAAAACAAGAGATTTTTATATAGTGGCAGTCCCAACTCCAGTCGATATAGGAAGACGCCCAGACCTAACTTTACTCGAAAAAGCGTCAAAAACAGTAGGTAGCGTACTTAAAAAAGGGGACATAGTGGTTTTTGAATCCACTGTATACCCAGGGGTTACTGAAGATATCTGTGTGCCGATTTTAGAACATACTTCACAGTTAAAATATGGAGTAGATTTTAGTGTTGGTTATTCACCAGAGCGAATAAACCCTGGAGATAAAGATAAAACATTTGTAAACATCATTAAAGTTGTATCAGGCTCGGATAAAATCACCCTAGAGATTATCGCCAATGTTTATAAATCTGTAGTAACGGCTGGTGTATATTTGGCGAGTAGCATTAAAGTGGCTGAGGCTTCTAAAGTGATAGAAAATACTCAAAGAGACTTAAATATATCACTTATGAATGAACTTGCGGTGATATTTGAACGGATGCAAATTGATACTATGGATGTATTAGAAGCGGCCGCTACTAAATGGAATTTTCTTCCATTTAAACCAGGGCTAGTAGGGGGGCATTGTATTGGAGTAGATCCATATTACCTTACGTACAAAGCGGAGCTTTTGGGTTACATACCGCAAGTAATTTTATCTGGGCGAAGAATAAATGACAACATGGGGCGTTATATAGCAAGACGTGCAGTTAAAAAACTAATGCAATTACATCGCCCAATGCAAAATCTAAAAGCAATTGTATTTGGGTTTACCTTTAAAGAAAATTGCCCAGATGTTAGAAACTCTAAAGTCATTGATATTGTAAATGAGTTAAAGGATTATAATATTTCGGTGGATATTTACGACCCATTTGCAGACATAAAAGCTGTAAAACATGAATATGGGGTAACGTTAACCACATGGGATGACCTCCCTCACGCAGATTTACTTATTATCGCCGTGTCTCACCAGATATTTAAAAATATGCCCATCAAACAGTTACAAGAAAAGCTCACCCCAAATGCACTAATTTTTGATGTGAAGTCAATTTTAAATATAGAAGAAATAACAAGTCTAGGCTACACCTTATGTAGATTATAAAAAGTGATAAATTATGAATAATTACCCATCATATACAGCACTTAAAGAACACTTTCAACACATCTCAAGCTACACGTTAAATGATTTATTTAAGTCAGATCCAAACAGGGGAGATGAGTTTATATTATCATTAGATAATCTCAGTATAGATTTCTCAAAAAATAATATCACAGAAGATACGTTAAATCTTCTTATCAAACTTGCCCAAGACACAAATTTATCACAAAAAATAAAACACATGTTTTTAGGTGTAAAAATTAACCAAACAGAAGATAGGGCAGTATCCCATACAACTCTAAGGGCACAAAATAAAGATAAAGACACTTTAGACATGTTTTTACACATGAAGTTATTTGTAGAAAATATACATAATCTGATACACGTTGGGTTTACCAGTAAACCAATAACCGATATAGTAAATATAGGAATTGGAGGCTCGGACTTAGGGCCAGTATTGGCGTGTAATGCTCTTACACCATACAAAACCTCAAATCTCAACGTACATTTTATATCCACCATAGATCCATATCAAATATGTACCACATTGGAGGCATTAAACCCAGAAACCACATTGTTTATAATATCCTCTAAAACATTTACCACAGTGGAAACCATGACAAATGCACATACCGCTCGTGAGTGGTTTTTGTCATATGCAAAAGATACAAAATATATTTGCCATCATTTTGTCGCATGTTCAACCAATATAACCGAAACTACCAAATTTGGTATTGACATAAAAAATGTATTTGCCTTTCCAGATACCATAGGTGGTAGATATAGCTTGTTTTCCAGTATCGGTCTATCTATTATGTTATATATTGGATATGACAACTTCATGCAAATGTTAAATGGTGCACATACTATGGATGTGCATTTTGAGAATGTGACAGACTATAGAAAAAATATCCCAGTTATATTGGGGCTCATTAGTATCTGGTATACTAATTTTTATCATTACCACACTCATATAATATCACCGTATAACATAAAACTAAAACATCTACCAGCATATATCCAACAACTGATGATGGAGAGTAATGGTAAATCTGTGGATATAGAGGGGAACCGCATATCTTATGACACATGTCCAATAATATGGGGAGACCACGGCATAAATGGACAACATGCATATTATCAGTTGCTCCATCAGGGCACATCAATAAATCCAATGGATATTATTATTGCATTAAAAGATACAGTGCATCCATCAAATAAACTAACAACGATACAAAACCACAATGATATTTTAGTTGCAAATGCATTTGCCCAGGCTGAAGCATTAATGAATGGTAAAACAATGTTAGAAATACAAAATGAACTTATTCAACAAGGGCTATCACTTGAGAAAGCCACATATTTCGCCAAACACAAAACTTTTGAAGGCAATAGACCAAGCACAATGATTTCATTTTTAGAGCTCACCCCATATAATCTTGGGATGTTAATCGCCCTATATGAACATAAAACGTTTGTCATGGGGGCAATATGGAATATAAACTCTTTTGACCAAATGGGTGTGGAATTGGGGAAGAAATTAGCAAATACTATCTATAAAGATATAGTTACCAAAAATGTTAGCACACACGACAGCTCCACTACAAATCTAATACGCAAATATTTAGATTCCATCCATCATTCATAAAAGATTATACTATTTTGCCCCAAAAAGTCTTTTACATTCATAATACATCAAAACCACAGAAATGGTTGCATCTGGCATGAAATTATCGTATATATTTATCATTTGATCATCAAATAAACTATTTTTTTTATCCGATAGTAATGAATAAATATTGGAATATTTTAAAAATTCAATGGAAGGTGGTTTACCTTCTTGCATATAACTTTGTTCATAAGACTGAATGATGTGTTGAAGTAATTTTTTTCTCTGTTTCAATAACTGTTCTTTTATTGATTGTAAATATTTCTCTTGATTTGTTTCTGGGTTATTATTGTTTTTTAACGTTATATCAAGATTTGCATCTTTCAATGTTTTTATAATCAAATTCAGTTCAAGCTTATTTCGTTTAATCTCTTTTGTTAAATTATCATCAACATCATGAATCTGCATTTGTTGATTTTGCATATTTATTTCTTGTTCAACATTTTCCACCAACTTATCAATATCTTTTTGTTTAACTTTTTTTATTGACGATTGTCCATTATTGATTTGTGGGTGATTTTTTTCTATTAACGATTCTCCCTTCAATAGAGTATTTTTAACATTTCTAAAATAATTATTCATAGCATTTAATACACCCTCACCGTTTAACGGATATGGAACTTTTTTGGCATCTCCATTTAATATAATTTGTTGACCACTTTCAAGCATTAAGTTATTTTGTGTAGTTTTTACTAATTTCTCTGACTTGATTTTGAAGGAATTGTATTGAATTTCTAGGAGCTCTTTAATTGAATCATCATCATTAATTGCCTGGTTTACAATATGCTGTATGTGCGCTTTAGCATCTTCATAGGGTGTCTCAATAAATATATCTCGAAGTTTAACTGTCATATTTGCCATTAAACCATCTTTAGTTTTTCTTATTTCATACTTGCTGTTAATAAAATCTGTAATATTTTGGCGCAGTATGTCATCTGATATATTTTCACAGTTTAATAATTTTGTAAGTAATTCATCTGTAAATTTCTCAAATTTTCGATCCAATTCTTTATATGCCTCAGTTTTTTCAATATTATTTGATAAAGTACCTGTATCAACAGTATTGTCTATTCGGTTTAATGCCATCATGATTTGTAAAGTAACAAAATCTTCTGATTGGTGTGTAATGGAGTAGTGAGGTATTGGCATGTTATTGTTATGAAACCATCCTGTTATTA
>CANISK010000088.1 GCA_947470205.1 Neisseriaceae bacterium
ATAATTCATGAGATTCTGGAATTTGAATTTGAATTTGATTTTGTGTATCAATGGCAACCCCACCATAACCATTTTTATTTTTATGGTATATGCAGGTGATAATTTTTGGCTCTTCTGGGTTTTGTTTATTCATATTGTATAATCTTTTCTTTATTTTGATTGTGGTTATAACAAATTAATGTATTACTTATTAGTGTTGCAATTGTCATGGGGCCGACCCCTCCTGGTACTGGTGTGATATATTTTACAATATCAATCATATCCTCAAAATCAACATCGCCACAGATTTTACCATTTGGTAATCTATTTATCCCCACATCTATTATTATTGTGTTTGAGGATATGTGTTGTTTATTAAGAAATTTTGGTTTCCCTATTGCGACAATCACCAAGTCAGCATTTTTGGTGAATGATGTAATATTTGCAGTTTTACTATTACATACAGTTACAGTGCATCCTCTATTTAACAACTCCAACATCATAGGTCGTCCTACAATGTTAGAGCTACCAATCACAACTGCAGATTTACCAGGATAATTAAAATTAATACTATCTAGTAAGGTGATAATGCCATGAGGGGTGCATGGACATATGGTTGGAGAGTTTAAAGCAAGCGCCCCAATGTTGTATTTATGAAACCCATCTACATCTTTTTTTGGTGAAATGGTATCAATAATTATTTTACTATCAATGTGTTTTGGTAGTGGCAATTGTACCAGTATACCATCCACGTCCGCATTTGTATTTAATTTGATAATGGTGTTTTGCAGTAAAGTGGTTGTGGTATCTTCCGGTAAGAGTATTTCAATTGATTTCATCCCAACACTAATACACGCACGTTTTTTGTTTTCCACATAAACCAAAGATGCTGGATTATTTCCCACCAGTACCACACTCAATGTTGGTATTTTTTGATTGTAGTATTTTATTTTATCAATTTGTTTTTTAATCTGGTCTAATGTTTTCTGTGCTATTAGCTTGCCATCAATAACGCTAGTCATTTATTTGTACCTTTATTTTGGCAAACTTGCGTTTACCTATCTGCACCACGTACTCTTGATTAACAAGTAACATAAATGATTTATCTGATATCTTGTTGTTATTTATCTTTATACCACCCTGTTCAATAAATCTAATACACTCCGATGTTGAGCTCACCAGGGACAATTGTTTTAATGCATTAGTGATTGATATATCTTCATGAGCATGCAAAGTAAAACATGGTATATCATCTGGTATGTTTCTGTGTTTAAATTTGTTTTCAAAGTCTTCTAATGACAATATTGCATCTTCTTTGGAGTGAAAACGTTCAACTATCTCTAAGGCCAGTGTAATTTTAACATTTTTTGGGTTTAATCCTTGTGCGACTTCATTTTTTATTTGGTTTATTTCTGTTGGAGTTTTAAAAGATATCAAATCATAATATTTCCACATCAGCTCATCTGATATACTCATAATCTTACCAAAAATTTCAAACGCAGGTTCGTCTATGCCGATATAATTATTCAAAGACTTAGACATCTTATTAAATCCATCCAAACCCTCAAGAAGTGGCATCATGATAATGCACTGTTGTGGTTTATGGTAATGTTTCTGTATTTCACGCCCAAGTAATAGGTTAAACTTTTGATCGGTGCCACCTAATTCAATATCGGTATTCATTTGATATGAGTCATATCCCTGTAATAATGGATACAAAAATTCATGAATAGCGATTGGTTGGTTATTGTGATATCTTTTTTTGAAATCATCTCGCTCCAGCATACGCGCCACCGTATGAGTTGCGGCAAGTTGAATGAGTCCATCTGCCCCCAAATTCTTCAACCACACTGAGTTAAAACATACTGTAGTTTTATTTTTATCTAGTATTTTAAATATTTGTTCTTTGTAGGTATTGGCGTTTTTTATAACCTCTTCTTGTGTTAAGGTTGGTCTTGTGGCGTTTTTACCAGTAGGGTCACCTATCATGCCCGTGAAGTCACCAATTAAAAATGATATATTATGCCCCAGATCTTGTAATTGTTTCATTTTATGTATTAAAACCGTGTGTCCTAGATGTAAATCTGGTGCGGTTGGATCAAAGCCGGCTTTAATGTTTAGTGGTCTTGATTGTTTAAGTTTTTCTATTAACTCGTGTTCGGATATGATTTCACTGGCGCCTTTTTTTATGATATTTAACTGTGTATCAATATTTGTGTTATTCATATTAGTCCTTTTTTGGGGTATTTATATGACGGGTGTGTTCTAGATATTTCATATGAGACAATACAACACCAGCTGCCACCGACACATTCAATGATTGAGTGTGACCCAATGTGGGAATTTGTACCAAATAGTCACAATTTTCAAGCACAAGCTTTCTAACTCCACTTTCCTCGCTCCCCATTATAATAATTGTTTTTTTGTCAAAATTAAAAGTAAATAATGACTGAGAGCGTGGAGATAATGCGGTGCCAACCGCCCAGTACCCATGTTTTTTAAGGGTATCAATAGCGCTATTTATATTTGATACAGTTATTACTGGAATATGCTCTATAGCACCACAAGATACTCTATATGTGGTGCTATTTTCCACATTTGCTGAGTTGTCTTTAGGTAATATAATTGCATTTACATTAAAACATTCTGCAGTGCGTATAATTGCTCCTAGATTATGCTGATCAGTTATTCCGTCTAGAATAATTATGATGGCATTATCTTGTTCTGATGATTGCTTGATAATATCTTCAATGGAATATTTGCTTGCTGGTGGATTATTAATTTCAATTACAACACCTTGATGATTACCATTTTTGGATAGTTTATCCAGAGTTCCATGGGTAGTTTTTTGCATGTGGATGTTGTGTGAATTACATAAAGTAATAATTTTATTTAATCTATTATTATGTGTATCTTGTAAGATGTGTACATTGGTAACATTGTCTTTATATTTTGTAATGTGTGAAATAACGGCATGAATGCCAAAAATAATATGCATATTAAAATATCTTTAAAGTGTAAGATCCATCTGGCTGTGGCATACCCATTACTGCAATAAATTGTAATAATTTATCTTTTTTACTTGGATCTATTTTGGCATTGAGTAACAAATTATCTACAGTTCCTTTGCCGGTTAAATTCATTATTGACGGGTTTGGTGTTAATATATTTATATTACCATTGGATATATTATACTCCACATTGTAACTTCCCAGTGGATTTACTGGTGATAAACCAGATGATAGGTTTGATAACTGAAGCTGTATATTGCCTGCATTATGAGATCCGAGAATAATTTTATCTCCAGATATGGTTGCATTTCCTGATAGATTTAAATTTTTTACTATATTATACAATTCAGATACCTGATTGAGGGATAGGTAAAGTTTAAGATTGTCAATACTCACCCCATCTTTATTAAGGTATATATTGGCAATAGTGGAATTCTTATTTATTTTATCCACATAAAAAGTAACATCAATAAATTTTTTAATACCAAGTTTCACATTCCAATTTAACCTTATAAGTGGTGCAGATGAGTTTGCAGAGCCCATAGCAACCAACAAACCAGTTCCATTCCAAAAAGTTCCATGCGTGTTGTATAGTTTTAATTTATGTATTGAATATTTGTATACTAAAGAACCAAGAACCATGGTTGGAATATTACAAAAAAACCCCAACACAAATACGGTGGTGAATATTATGATGAGTATTTTTCTTTTGTATATTCTGTAAAATTTGATTATGTTGTTCATGTTATTGTTTACTCACTGTAAAGGTTGCATTAAGGTTTACATATGACGGACTTGTTTTTATAAATTTTACCTTATCTGGAAATATACCATAACTTTTACGTAGTTGCTCTAGTAATAATATTGTGGCTTGAAGTGATACATTTTTAGCTACAATAATTAGCATATTATCCTGAAAAGTAATCTCTGAATTATCAATGTTGAGCGCATTTTTTACGTCACCTTGAATTTTTGCAAGATCAACCGTATTGAATTCGTTATTATTAATTGTTAATAATGTTTTATACTCCACCTTTAATGCCTGTGCAACTGATGTTGAGTTTTGCAAAACAATATACCTTTGATTTATGTTATGCAAAAAACCAACAGATGCATCTATGATTGAAATAAAAATAAATACACCAATAACCACGAACGAAACAATTAATAGCTGTTTTTCACGCGTGGAGAATTGTATCCAACGCGTAGCGCTCACCTCGTACCAATTTTCAAAAATGGTAATTAATTGATTGGTGTGTTTGTGTGATTTTAAGTATTTAATTATTGATTTGATTTTATCCAATACAAATTTTGCTGGTATTTTCATGTTGTTATTTACTCATACTATTAAAATGATTAATTTGACTTTAAAGTTACCACCCACTGTGCATCTATTTCTTGTGATTGTTGATCTGTGATCGCATTTGGGTTATTATTATTTGTGCTGTTGTTTGTTTTATTTTGTTTATATAATTTATATTCTGTTATTGTTGCTTTAATATTTTGAGAAAGTAATATATTTTGATAACTCTCAAATTGTGAGTGATTAAACATTCCATTAAGAAATATATCCATATTTCCCTCGCTGTAGACTATCTGCACAATTGAATCTGACCCCACCGATGAGGCTGTATTTAAAAATGTATTCAGTAGTGGAATTAAGTCATTGTTTGTGTATACTCCCTTTTGGTGTTTTATTTGATTAATTTTATTTTGTGTTGCTTGAACTGAGTTTGTGGTGATATTATCTGTTGGTGATATTGTTGTTAATGATTTTTTGATAGATGAGTTTAAGAGGTGAGTTTTATATTCGATTATTAAAACATCCATAGTCCAGAATATAGTTAAAAAGAAGATGAAAATAAACATTGATTTAGATAGTTTTTTTACATTGTATTTAGTGTTTGCATCTATTTTAAAATGAAATTTGGTACTTCTATGGTTGTAGAAATTCCATGTGCTCGGTAAAAAATTAAGCTCTGTATGAACTTCGCATGGAATGTGAAAATTGTTTTCAATATATTTTTGTTGATTAGATGGATTGTCTGCGTATATGTTAATTTTTTTTGGATGCATGGAAGTGTTTACCATGTGTTCTAAGATTTTTGATATTGGTTGCGTGTCGTCTAATAGATAGTATTCATACTCAGAGGTGCGAATAAATTGTTGTTCTTGGTTAATAAATATAGTCCATTCATTTTCATGCCAAATTGTACTGTATGCAAAAGATTGCACATAACGTACACTTGAGTTTAATGCAAGTAATTTGAGCATTAAACTGTTATAAAACTGTTTATTAAAAACCGCCACGTAAGTTATATCTATTTCATCGTCAGTTTTTAAAATAACAGGATGAACCTCCTCAATTTCCTCCACCAACATATCTTCAAGTAGTCCCAACAAAATATCATCAGTTATTTTGTTAGTTTTGATTCCTGTAGTTTTTGCTTTATGAATACCACAACAGTTAACAGTTAGATATACCTCTATATGAGCATTTTCGATTGGAATAAGCTCTTCCCATGTGGATGATCCACCATCAACGGTGCCCTCATTTTCAATTAATATCCAATTGATTGGAGCATCTAAATGGTCATTTACAAATAATCTTAAAATTTTCATTCTGGGTGTTGCCATAAAATTTGCGGCCACTGGCCACTTCTGTTTAACCTAAAAACCATAGAAA
Organism: Neisseriaceae bacterium; assembly: GCA_947470205.1. Classification (GTDB taxonomy): domain Bacteria; phylum Pseudomonadota; class Gammaproteobacteria; order Burkholderiales; family UBA11063; genus Aquella. The sequence goes on from CANISK010000088.1 coordinate 5,677, forward strand.
CCATCTTAAACTCATAATTCCCGTCATCTACAATCGCATGAATTGTGAAGTATTGTGATGATGTTGTGAGTGTAGTCAATTGTATCGGTGAGTCTGATCCACGCGATATCTGTACACCATTACTTGCAAGAAAAGTAAGGACATCATTTGAGTTGTTAAACGCATTGCTAACTCTAGAAGTGATTAATCTTTGCGATATTGTTAATGGAATCCCACTTTTAGCGGATATTACCTCAGCTGAGGCTGTATTCACATTTATTTGTATAGTACCTGTATTTGTAGGTGGTGTATTGGTGGTATTATTTGCTGCGGACGTACCACTTTCATTACTGTAGTCAATATTTTGCGGGATAGCGGTAATATAGTTACTAAGTTTATACACCCATTCACTTTTTATTCCCTTAACCAATGTAAGCTCTGATATATCAACTAACGGTCTACCGGCAGGTCTGTATGCTGGAACATTCATTGTGTATTGATTTATGATGTCCTTCTGATAAACTGGAGATGCCATATATTGTGCGGTAGCAAGAGCAATAGTTGATGGTAAATTTAAATAACCCAATAATACTTCAAATTGTTTCACTACAGTGTTGTTAATCATACCTTGAGAAACTAAGTCATTAATGTTAAATCTACCCTGTTCGTCCACAATGTATCCACTCATTTGAATATCATTTAAAATATTTGATTTTGGGATTGGTTGTGCCCATATATCTTGCAGTGTGTCTATTTTAGACGTACTAGCACTCGTGGCTAACCCAGCTCGCCCAAATGATGTTGCAGCTTTTAATATATATTGCGCC
>CANISK010000089.1 GCA_947470205.1 Neisseriaceae bacterium
AATGTTGTCATTCCCTAAGTCGTCGGGAATCCAGTTTTACAACACCCAACATTCATTTTAAAAGGTGACTATCTACATTGAATGGATTCCCGCCTGCGCGGGAATGACATAAATTGGCACTTTTATAGGTTATGCAAGAAGTCTATTATATGTAAGCTGCACACTTTTTTGCTCTAAGAGATTATACAATACAGATTGTTGACCAATATTTGTTCCAACTAAATATAAACCATTTTCAGAAATGCCAAATACATAATTATATGCCAAAATTGTATATGGAGTAAGCTCAATATTGTATGATGCAAATTCATAACGATCTTCGCCACCCATGCCAAATGCAATACCAGCGGTAGTATCGTTAGTGCTAATCGCAGCAACTCGAGTGGCATAAATTGATACTGCACTGCATGGTGAAATGTGTGGTTTGTTATTTTAATGAGATCACTCAGGGTTGAGTGCTGATATCTCAAATATTGCAACTCCAAGTGTAGCAGGGTCTTCAACCGCTGCATATTTTCTAGAGAAATTTGTTGACTACAAATGGGCGCATTTGGATATCGCGGGCACTGCATGGAACAGTCCAGCTCAGTTTAATGGAGAAGAATATATTGGGGCTAGTGGCAGACCGTTTTATCTATTAATGAATTTTTTACGTAATCATATTCATCGTCATTGATGTGAGTATTGATATCTACTGGATTACCGCATCCGCGGGAATGACAGTGTTTGTTGGTTTTTAGCGAAGAGTTAGTTTCATAAAATGTATCAGGAACTAAGACGATTGATAATGATTTTAAATAAAAGATGAGATGTTGTTTAGGTGGATGACAAAAAATATAATATTTTAAAGAAGTGCTTTACCCTGAAGATGATACAATATCACATTAATAAATTTTTACCAACATAGAAAAGCATGCTAATAAAAAAAATATTCTATCGTGAGCTTGTAGATAACGCAATGAAGATACTCATTGTGATGGTTTTTATCCTTCCAATGACCGAGCTATTTAAACTCTTAGAAGACGGTGGTACAAGTGGTATACCAACCCAAACCCTACTTGCGTTTGTGTTGTATGGAACTATTGCAAGTTTTCCGATGATTCTCACTATATCCTGTTTTTTAACTATAGTAATCACCATTAATAGATACTGTAAAGATCATGAATTTGTCATATGGCTATCATCAGGAGTTTCTCCTTTTATGTGGCTCAAATTAGTTACCCAATTTGCCATCCCAATATGCGTTTTATGTGCAATTTCTACCATATATATCACCCCATGGGCAACCAATAAAAAAGATGAATATGCTGAGTATCTCTCGAAACAAAAAACCAATATTATGATTACACCAGGGATATTTCGAGAAAATAGCTCTGGTAAAGACGTGTTTTATTTAGATCACTACTCACTAGTGACAGGATACGCCAAATATATTTTTATTCAGTACACAAGGGACGATGACGTGGTATATAATGTGACCGCAATGGAAGGGAAGATTGATAATGCAGATGGGATAACCAGTGTTACCTTAAAAAATGCCAATAGGTATCAGACCTCAAATGGCAACAACGATAACTACGGACGTTTTGATATTAAATTTGATGAACTACAAGCAAAAATAAAACAAGATTATAATCCATTAAAGCTGGTTGATAGGGGAGTAAACACTTTTTCTCTTTCTCACTTAATTAATGTAATAAACAACAAACACAATAAAGATGCACAGGCTGAGCTTTCATGGCGCTTGTCAATTGCCATCATGATGTTTGTAATGATGTTTCTAGCAGTGCCAATTAGTATTCAAGTGGGGCGCATACAGAGTAACTTTGTTTTTATATTACCACCCATTATTTATGCAATATATAATCAAATCATACTTACTTTAAATGGGTATATCAATCAGGGTATTACCCACTCAATGATTGTAGTGCAAATGATTCACATTGGGCTTATTTTAATTGGTTTACTCTTAACCTATTATAAAACATACCCCAAGGGGTATTGGTTTTCAAGAAATAAAAAATGATTTTATATTGGTATATATTCCGTAAATGTTTATTTAATACTATAGTAGTATTATTCGCCTTCACCATGCTATTTGGCATATTCACTCTTCTTGGTGAATTGGGCAATCTTGGTCATGGGGATTTTACTATTTCCGCACTATTGGTTTATGTATTTGCACTAGTGCCAAATTTTGCATATCTACTCATGCCATTATCAGTTTTAATCGGGGTGATGATAGCCATGCTCGGCTTAGTCACATATTCAGAATACGCCATCATTAGAACCAGTGGGATGTCACTACGTAAAATCACGATTATATTATCCACATTCGGTATATTCTTCACCATCATTACGTTTAGTTTAGGTGAAATCGTCTCCCCATATTTTGACCACTTCGCTAAATCATACAAAATGATAAAACTAAAACAAGTGGTGTCCACCAATCTCCAATCTGGAATCTGGAGCCGAGACAATAACAACACATTTGTAAACATAAAACAAGTGATGCCGGATGATACCATACTAGGTGTGAATATTTATTATTATAATGAAGTTTTAGAGCTTGTGAAATATATCAATGCAAATGAAGGTGATTTTGATAAGAAAAATAAAAGCTGGACATTAAAAGATGTTACCATGCAGGAATATGATAAGGAATTAGTTAAAACAACTACATTGCCAAGGTTAAATTGGGATACCTCAATAGACCCATCTTATTTTAGTGTGCTTGTGGTATCCCCAGAGGAAATGTCTATCTTTGCATTATTAAAATACATAGACCATCTATCACAAAATAACCAGTCCATAAGACGCTATGAAATAGCCTTTTGGAGCAAGCTCCTCTATCCCTTCACATGTCTATCAATGGCAATGCTAGCGATAGCGTTCATCCCTAACAACCGCCGAAATGTAAACCTAGGCGGTAAGCTATTTGTGGGGATTTTAATCGGGGTGGCATTCTTTTTTGCGACCAAGCTCATAAACTACATGGCAGTGTTATTCGCTTGGAACCCTGTTTTATCGTCAGTGATCCCACTTGCTTTGTTGTTCGTCGTTGGTTGGTCCTTCATCATTCGTCACGATGGGTAATTTTTTAATATCCCTCTTGTACCCCCCCCCCAGTAGTTTGGTGCCTGATTTATTCTCTTTAAGGTTATTTATTTTTTCCTGTGTCATTTTCATAGGAGTTTCATGGGTTGATTTATTCTTCACACTTGATTCGTTACAATATTGATTATATTGCTGTGAATCGTTCTGATAATTCTGAGAAACTTGTAACTCGTTCTGATAAACTGTTTTTTGTGGTGATTGATAGAGAGAGTTATTTTGATTGGTTATTTGTAATTCTGCCTCTACTATGCAATTATAAATATCCTTTTCTTCTTCACTCAGATTGTTTTGCTTAGCTTGTAGTGTTTTTAATACGTCGTTTACTAAACTCTCTTCACGTATATTATTTAGATTTGATAAACCTGAATTTATTTGTTTGGATTGGATCATTGAAGAATAATGCTTATTTTGATTTTTATGTTGATTGTTAATGGTGACTTCTTCAAAAATATTGGATGGATTGTTGATCATTGGATAGTCGGTAACATCAAGATAATTATTAATAGAATCAATATTAGCATCTGTTATGCTACATCTTTTGTATTGGTTTAATGAATTGAATTTGAAATCAATCCATTTATCATCATCATCATTATATATAACTAATGGAAGTGGTTTTTCTGCATCTTTTAATTTAATCTCAGTCAATTGTTTATTTTTCAGCTTGAAGTATCGGTTTTTGTCTGTACAATAAATGATTACGGTTAGATTGATTGCAATATTACTGGATTTTATTTTCTCAAGAAGTGCAAATGTTGTTTGTACATAAGAAGTTCGTATATTATTTTCTATCATGGTTGATACATTATTCTGTGATATCTTTAATAATATTTCTTCTTGCTTTATATATTGTTGCTTTATTTTTTCTAGCTTTTCCCCACCCTTTTTATAATATTCATCATTTTGATTATATAATTGTTGGTTGATGCATAATTCTTTGAATATATTTTGAGATAAAAGATTTTTCAATATTTGCAATTTACCATAAGCGCGAGCATTACTGTAAGAGAAGATTCCCGTTCCAACAGATTCCAGTTTAATTTTCTCAAAAATTTGTTTAAGGGTTTTAACATTGACATCAGGCAATTTTTTCCCAGTAACTATCACACTATCCACCCATGGACAATCAAATATGGTGTGGTCTGAATATTTATTGTGCTCAATAACAGGTTGTTTACCATTAACCAGCATTTCCAGTATATTTCGTTCTAGTTCTTGTAATCTTTTGTATTCGTATTGACCTGACGCTCTACTTTTTTTACTTTGAATGTCATCAATTAGCTTTTGTACGTCTGGTGTAAATACTCCATTATGCCACTTTTGTAATTCTACTTGTTCAGTTATGCTTAAACTTTGTAAGTTACCGTGAATGCGCGTTTCTTGTTTGCCTTTAAACCCTAACTCTTCTTTTTTTAATTCTTTCCTCATTTTTTCCCTGTCTGCTTTTATTTTTTCTGCTTGGGATATTATTTTTGCTTGATTTTTGGGAATTGGTAAGCTTTCGCATCTTTTTTTAATTCTTTCCTGTAATGTTGTAAATTCTTTCCCTGGTTTGTTTTCATTGGACAGATGAAGAGAAAGGTCTAAATTTTCATTACTCGTGGTGGAAGTGTTAAATAAATATTTATTATTACTGCTTGTGGGTTGTTCATTCTGTGAGGGATATTTTTGAGCAATTTCTGCGAAATCATCATTTATTTTTTTCAATAAATCTTCGTCATTTTCCAATTCATGCATCAATTTTTTCATTGATACAATGGGATTATTGTGAAATTTATCATTCTTATCATTCATGAAATTTATAAATTTTTGACCCAATCTTGGTTCTAATAGTACAAATTTCAATATCCATATAGCTTTATTAGTATCACTTTGAAGAAATTCATATTCTGGCTTTTTTTGTGCCATTAGAATTATTTTAAATATCTCCTGCTTAGAATCATGGTCTAATGAGTTATCAGATTCATTGTTATAAATTTTGTATAATGCTTTCTCCGGGGGTAATTGACGTAATATTGATTCTTGTGATATTGCATCATATTGATTACCATCTGGAATGCCTGATGATTGTACTAGGTTCATGTTCAGTTCCTTGAAAGTAAACATTCGTAAAATTGATTGCTCGCATATGAAACGCATCAATCAAAATATCTGAATGTTGTTAGTAAAAATTTGTATTGCATAGTTTTTATTATTAATGTGTCTATAAATTAATCAATACAACAATAATCTCTTAATATTGAGATTGTATCATCACGCAATATTGAAGACAATTTATTCAAATTCGCAAATTGTAAAATAAGATGCAAAAATTTTTATAAGCATTGATAACATGATTTATGTGACGATAAGTGAGTTATTGTACCATAAAGAACAATCAGGTGTTTGAATATTTGAGTATTTCATCATGGATTTGGTTGCAACCAATATAAATACATTGGCTAGGGTGGGGTACCACCTATCTCCCACTTTTTCTAAAAATGAGAGATTGGATAGTATTTTTTGATTATTAATCGGTGGAGTATAAGATAAAAATCTACCGCCATCTATGGTAAAATTTAGTCTGTGAAGCTCTTGTTGTAGGTCATCTATATCAATAAAATCACAGTTGGTATGAATTTTGTTAAGAAAAAATTTAAATAAAGATTGATTGCTAAATGCGGATATTATTATCCTGCCGTTTGGACTAAGCACGCGGTAGCACTCTTGAAGAGCTATTTCTCTCTCTTCTTTTGTGAGCCACTCTAGGTTATGTGGATATATGATTAGATCTATACTATCACAGCAAAAAGGTAAATGCAAAATATCTGTTTGAATATCTTTGCCAACAATATATTTATAGTTGATTTTATTATTCTGTAAAAAATTTATACTTGGATAACCAAATTGTAATGCATGATAACCAAATATTCGCGGTATAATATGGTTATAATACTCATATTCTTTGGACAATATATTTCTACCTAGTGGGTTATTGTGAAACCACGCCTCTAGTTTTGCGGTGGAAAGTATATATTTTTGTTGGTTTAACATAATGCAATATAAAAGTTAGGGTTGCATTAATTATAACACTATTTGAGGTATAATTTGCCATATATTAACTAATAGACTTCTTGCATAACCTCATAAAATACTAATTCGACATAAGAAATCAATAAATGTTGTCATTCCCGCGTAGGCGGGAATCCAGTTTTACAACATCCAACATTCATTTTAAAAGGTGACTATCTACATTGAATGGATTCCCGCCTACGCGGGAATGACATAAATTGGCACTTTTATAGGTTATGCAAGAAGTCTAATAAAGCATATAAGTTTAGGTTGCT
>CANISK010000090.1 GCA_947470205.1 Neisseriaceae bacterium
TACTTTATTTGATTTATCATCTAATACAAAAATCTATGCAACCACTTTTGCCATGATGCATTTAGTTTATAAGAAACAAATTGATATTAATCTACCAATTAAATACTACATTCCAGAGTACACAGGGTGCGATAACCAATTTGGCTGTAGAGATAACCGTAGGGTAAAAGATTTACTAATGCATATAGCCGGATACATGCCGGATCCATATTTTTTTAATCCACAAAAAAATATACTCTATGGCAATGGTTTATATTCACAAAATTCAACTATTACGCGTAATATAATTATCACCAAATTACCATTTATCCAAAAAGACGGTGGTAGACCTGTATATAGTGATGTTGATTTTATGTTGTTGGGTATATTGATCGAAAACATAACTGGTATGCCATTAAATAAGTATTTAGAAAAAAATATTTATTCTCCACTTGGTTTAACGCACACTTTATTTAATCCACAACAATTAAACATAACATCTTCACAATGTGCAGCCACCGAACTAGAAGGCAACACTAGAAATAATACAGTATCTTTTCCAAATATCCGTCACAATACAATCCGTTGTGAAGTGCATGATGAGAATACATATTATTCTTTTAATGGAGTATCTGGACATGCTGGACTATTTTCAACGCTAGACGATATGAGGGTGATGCTACAGTTATTACTCAACAATGGTAAATATAAAAATGTGATTTTATGGGATAAGCAAATAGAAGATCTGTTTAGTCTACCGAATAGATATGATGATACATTTGCGCTAGGATTTAGAAGATCTGGCATTCACCATTATGCCCACTTTGGTAGATACTCATCAATAGATGCGATTGGACACACTGGTTTTACTGGTACATTAACTGTGGTAGATCGTTCAAAGCATTTGGCATTTGTATTATTGACTAATAAAATTCATAGTAAATATGTCAATGGTAAATTTATTGGTAATAATTATACCACTGGAAAATATAAACAAATATCAGAGAATATTTATATAATCACAAAGTGATTATTTTAGATGCTACATATATTAATATAATACCAAATACTATATTAATAATTTTTTGTTTTGCATAAAATATTTTTCTAACTGATGCACGCCCAAATACAAATGATACGAATGTAAACCATATCATAGTGCCAATGATACTACCTAACAATATAAACCATCCATCAATTAATGGGTGAGCATTTTCTGCCACATAGGTAGATAATGATATAATAAAAAAGAATGATTTGGGGTTGGTGAGGTTGCACAGTAAACCAATTCTAAAATATTGAAACTTGTTTATTTGTTGTGTATCTTTACCAGTCAATTCTGGTTCATGTACATGTGGTTTGGAAATTATAGATTTAATACCAAGATAGCCTAGATATCCTCCACCAAAATATTGCAACAATGCAAACATAATATGGCTATTAACAACAATAATTCCAACGCCAAATAAACCCAAGCTAAATACAATTGTACTACCCAAGGAGACGCCAAGTGTAGTATAAAAACCAGCTTTTAGTGAATCTGTGAGGGTATTTTTAAGTACCATAAAGAAGTCTGGCCCTGGGCTTATAATTGCTAAAAAATCAATCATAAGCACATATAAAATAACATCTGTATTCATAATTTCTTTACTAATTTATCTATGTTTATAATTTCAGTGAGAAAGTTTTCAATTTCATACATAGGAAATGAATTTGGACCATCTGATTTTGCCATATCTGGATTTGGATGTGTCTCCATAAAGATACCACTAACACCAACAGCAGCAGCGGCTCTTGCCAAAACAGGTACAAATTCACGTTGCCCACCTGAGCTAGTACCACATCCACCAGGTAATTGCACCGAATGGGTTGCATCAAATATCACTGGGCAATTTGTTTCTCTCATCACCACCAAACTTCGCATATCCGATACTAGGTTGTTGTATCCAAAACTAGCACCTCGCTCACATACCATAATAAGCCCATGATTATCTACAGATAGAGCCTTATTCGTTACATTTTTCATATCCCATGGGGATAAAAATTGCCCTTTTTTAATATTAATGACACTACCAGTTTCGGCGACTTTTTTAATAAAATTGGTCTGTCTACACAAAAAAGCTGGAGTTTGGAGAATATCTGCAACCTCTACCACTTGGTCTAATTCATCTATTTCATGCACATCAGTGAGGATTGGTAATTTCAATTGTTTTTTAACTTTAGATAAAATTTCTAGTCCTTTATCGATGCCAAGCCCTCTAAATGTTGTGTCTGAACTTCTATTGGCTTTATCATAGCTCGACTTATAGATAAAATTAATATTTAACTTTTGTGTGATTTCTTTCAAGTATCCAGCAGTATCAATGGCTAATTGCTCACTTTCAATCACACATGGCCCTGCAATCAGGAATAATGGTTTTGATAAACCAATTTCAAAGTTTAATAATTTCCATGTCTTTTGAGTTATTTCGGTGTTGTTCAATTCTCAATTCTCCTATAATGATTTTGTTCTAAAGCCGCAGTAACAAACGCAATAAATAATGGATGCCCATCCTTTGGATTTGAGGTAAATTCTGGATGAAATTGGCACGCTATAAACCACGGATGATTTGGTAATTCTATCATTTCAACTAATTTTTCCTGCCCAACTGATGTGCCACTTACAATAAGACCATGTTTTTTTAATACATCCACATATTTATTATTTACTTCATAGCGGTGTCTGTGTCTTTCTGTGATTACCTCTTGATGATAAATATTATATGCTTTTGAGTGCACATTCAAATTGCACTTTTGTGCACCAAGCCTCATGGTACCACCCATTTTAGTATGTTTATGACGCATTTGAGTAACGCCATCATTATCCAACCACTCAGACATCATCGCAACTACTGGATTTTGAGTATCTTGATTAAACTCTGTAGAATTAGCGTCCGCAAACCCCACCACGTTTCTTAGGAATTCTATCACAGCTATTTGCAACCCTAAGCAAATACCCAAATATGGGGTATTATTCTCTCTTGCATATTGTACTGCTTTAATTTTACCCTCAGCACCACGATAACCAAATCCACCAGGCACCAATATTGCATCTACAGATTTGAGACTGGTATAATTTCCAGATTCTAATTCCTCAGCATCTATATAATGAATGTTTACTTTAGTTTTTGTATGAATACCAGCATGAATAAGAGCTTCATTTAATGATTTATACGATTCGGTGAGGTCTGTATATTTGCCAACAAAAGCTATATCTACCGTGTATAACGGATGTGTGAGATTATGAACAATGCTATCCCATACTGATAACGTTACCTCTTGTGGTGGTAAATCAAGGTGTTTACCAATTATAGTATCTATGTTCTGACTATGCAGCATTTTAGGTACTGCATATATACTGTGAGCATCATAACAAGCAATCACCGCTTCTTTTTCTACATTACAAAATAAAGCAATTTTACTTCTTTCACTCTCTGGAAGCTCTCTATCCATTCTGCACAGCAACATATCTGGCTGTATGCCAATTTCTCGTAATTCTTTTACTGAATGCTGAGTGGGTTTGGTTTTAATTTCACCGGCACTTGGAAGATATGGCACTAGGGTTAAATGAATAAAGAAGGTATTAACCTTTCCCAATTCGTGCCTCATTTGTCTAATTGCTTCTAGAAATGGTAATGATTCAATATCACCAACAGTACCACCAATTTCTACCAATACGACATCAAAGTCCGCCGCCCCTTGTGTTATTTTTAATTTAATTTCATCTGTGATATGAGGGATCACCTGCACTGTTTTCCCCAGATACTCGCCTTTGCGTTCTTTTTTAATCACATTTTCGTATATTTGCCCAGTTGTAAAGTTATTTAATTTTTTTGTTTTGGTGCTAATAAAACGCTCATAATGACCGAGGTCTAAATCAGTTTCTGCTCCATCTTCAGTAACAAATACCTCACCGTGTTGAAATGGACTCATGGTACCGGGGTCTACATTAATATATGGGTCTAGTTTTAAGATATTTACTTTTAGGCCACGTAATTCAAAAAGAGACGCAATAGATGCGGCCGCAATTCCTTTGCCCAGTGATGATACTACTCCACCTGTGATAAAAATATATTTCATGTAATTATGCGCGCTCCATGTATTCACCAGTATCTGTGTTTATTTTTATTTTTTCACCCTTGTTTACAAATGGTGGTATTTGCACTTGTAACCCTGTTTCTAAGGTTCCAGGTTTAAATGATGTTGTGACCGTGGAACCTTTGATGCTTGGATCTGCCTCCACCACCTCTAAAATAACCGTTTGTGGTAATTGTATCCCTATTGGTCTATCGTTATGGAAGTTTATTTGTACCGTGGTATTTGGTAGTAAATAACCAGATTGACCTTCTATAAAATCTGCCGCAAGAGAGAGCTGTTCATATGTAGTATTATCCATAAAAATATAATTTTGCCCATCATTATATAAATAATCCATCTCACGAGCCTCAACAAAAGCTTTGTCTATTTTTTCATCACTGACAAATCTCTGATTTACCTTAGTACCACGCTCTACGTCTTTCATCTCAACTTGCATATAAGCTCCACCTCTTCCGCCCACATGCACATGATAACATTTCATTACCTTCCACAGCCTCTTATCCCATTCCAACAAAAACCCCACTCTAATTTCAATTGCCAAAATCTTTGCCATGTTAGGCTCCTAAAATAAACATAAATGAATTTAATACATAATTATACTATATTTACAAATAAACCTCTTAACACAATTTGTCATGACCAATCTTAGCGCATGATACATCTTACATAAATCATTCTTTCTCAATTATTTAACAACCACTAATCCTTAGTTTATCACTTTAAATATTGCTGACCACTTTAAATTTAAGAAACACAACTTTATTGATCATATAACTCGTTGTATACCGTGTATAATCATGATTATTAACAAATCATACCAGTAACGGAAGTAACTATGTTCTTTACGCTCATGCTTCTTAATCAGTTACGCATTTATTTTATAACATAATAATGTCGATAAACTTATGGCTCTATATACACCTGATGCTACCATCGAAAGTCCATTAGTCACCCATTTATTAAACCAAGAATTTGGAATATGCCATGATGCAATTAAACAAAATAAATGTCACCGCTATCAATACCATAAACCGCCAGCTTAATTTAACTATGTTATGTTGTTTTTGTACTCAAACAAAATATTCTGGGAATTTAGCAGGTGTTATTCAAGATTTTAGCGGTAGTGATATAGATGCTATAAGTTTAGCAAAACAATTCAATTTACCAGTGCTTGCCTGTGTATATAGTACGCCAACTATACCATTAATTAGATTTTTTTATCCAACAACCGAAATGACATCATGCATTCACGGTACCATGGCAGTAGCTAAAATCTTGTTGGATGATTTAAAACAATCAAGTATAAAGTTACAAAATAAAGATGGTGTAATTATTGAGGTTAAGCAAACAGTCAATAATAATTTTCAAGTTGTAACTGCAGTATTACCACATAAAACGATAGTAATTGATAAGCAATTAATCATTAACATGTTAAATTTACCATCGCTGGATTATATCGATGAAACTTTATTTTGTGGAATAGCTTCAATTGGTAGCCCTAAGCTATTTGTTCCAGTAAGTTCTTTAACTATATTACATAACATAATCCCACGATTTGATGCTATAACTAAATGGAGTGTTAAGCATGGGATTAATGGCTTATATGTTTATACTCCACAAACCTTAACTTCAACTGCTAATTTTCATGCTCGTGCCTTTAATCCTCTAACTGGCAATAATGAAGATGCAGCAACTGGAGTCGCAGCTGGTGCTTTAGCAGGTATTTTAAAAACCAATCTTCAAATTGAGCAAGGCTATACAATGAATACTCCCAGCTTAATCAAAGTAACTTATATAAACCCAAACCAAATTTTAATTGGTGGTAAAGTTAATATTACAGATTAAAACTGTATATCGTAATTTATACTCGAAGTCATTTGAAAGTTGATATTTTGAGAAAATAAATTAATCTAATTCTTAATTATACGCTGAAGTACATCTCTAAATATTTTATTTTCATGTATTAAATTTTGTAATTCATCATCACTATTTACACTTGATAGCAACTTAGTTAATTCAGATGAAATACTAATATGACCAGCAAAAAATTTATTTACTTGATCGTCTTCAGCTAACCCACCATCATTTAACTTAGGAGGCTATAAAAAATAATTGCTACCATTAAGCATATTATGTAATAATAACGTCCGACTTATTAAGAACGTTATTATACATGGAATTTATAAAAATGTCTAGCAATATTATTAGTAGAAATCAGAAAATAGCAACCATTAAAGCAAAA
>CANISK010000091.1 GCA_947470205.1 Neisseriaceae bacterium
GGATTATAGTTAGACAATGTAAAGTCTGTATAATCAAAATTAAAGATATTTTTTATATTTGGGTTTATGCTCATATGGGGTAACTCTTTTGGGGCTCGTGTTAGTTGTAAATTTACCTGTTCTATGAGGTTATTATATATATGTGCATCTCCAAAGCTATGGATGAATTCCCCGCACTCAAGTCCACACACCTGTGCTATCATCATCGTTAAAAGCGCGTAACTTGCGATATTAAACGGCACCCCTAAAAATACATCTGCGGATCTTTGATATAACTGACAAGATAGTTTGTTATCCGCTACATAGAATTGGAATAAGGTATGGCAAGGCATTAACGCCATTTTGGACAATTCCCCTACATTCCAAGCGGAAACAATGAGACGTCTTGAATCTGGGTTGGTTTTAATTTGGTCTATGAGAGAGCTTATTTGGTCTATGGTTTGGTTATCAGATGTGTGCCAACTTCTCCACTGGGATCCATACACTGGCCCTAAATCACCATTTGCATCTGCCCACTCGTTCCATATCCTCACATCGTGGTCATTTAAATATTTAATATTTGTATCTCCCTTGATAAACCAAAGTAATTCATGGATTACCGATTTTAAATGAATTTTTTTGGTGGTAACAAGAGGAAAGCCATCTTTTAAATTAAATCTCATTTGGTATCCAAAAATGGAGATGGTGCCAACCCCTGTTCTATCGGTTTTTTTGGTGCCATGTTTTAGGATATAATGAAGTAAATCGTGATATTGTTTCATGTTTTATCTCCCTGATTATAAAAAAAGAAAAACTCAAATCCTTTAATATTTAATACGGTAGGTATTTTTATTCCTTTAATAGACTTCTTGCACAACCTCATAAAATACTAATTCGACATAAGAAATCAATAAATGTTGTCATTCCCTAAGTCGTCGGGAATCCACTTTTACAACATCCAACATTCATTTTAAAAGGTGACTATCTACATTGAATAGATTCCCGCCTACGCGGGAATGACATAAATTGGCACTTTTATAGGTTATGCAAGAAGTCTAATGTCGTATCAGGGTTTTGTATCGTTTGTACTTGCCCATATTATAGAAATCACCCATCCGATAAATAGATTACACATAAGAATTGCTAATGTATTATTATGCTTTCTGACGTTTGCAATAATAGATGGTAAAAAATAAGCAAATACACACAGTACTAATGTAAGTAATGCAATATGCGAATTTTTATCTAAAATAAATCTAATTAAAACAACAGTGTAATTGTCATCCAAGCGCAGAATCTTGTCATCCAAGCGCAGAATCTTGTCATCCAAGCGCAGAATCTTGTCATCCAAGCGCAGAATCTTGTCATCCAAGCGCAGAATCTTGTCATTCCCGCGCAGGCGGGAATCCAGTATAATAATAAAACTATGGATTCCCAATCAAGTTGTGAATGACAGGATTTTTAGCTCTTAATTCGCATTAATGATTTTTTATTTCCTTTTTAAACATTTGAACTCTAATTAAGTCGGTTAATTCATTGTTATAATGCACGATTTAAATTATCACTATTTTATAAGTTATTTGCAAATATAAATTCCATTATTCTTCTTTATTTCTTCATACATAGTATCAGGTGCTAAATCTAGTTCATAATCACCAACGTCCCAAGTAATTGCACCATATTTAATAAAACCTTTTAAAAATAGTTTTATATCTTTTAATGGTGTAAACACTTTTCTAAAACGTGATTGTTGTATTTTTACAATACCATTTGTTCCATCCATAAATTCTATATTTATTGAATAGTCTGAATTAAAATTTGCTTTTTGTATTTCCCAGTATTGCATAATAACGCATCCTTTGTTTTATTGCTTATGGGATTGCCACGCCTATATAAATCTGGGCTTGCAATGACGAGGTACGTTAATTTGCTCTTCAATTTGACGTTATGAACTAAAATTTGGCGTGACATATTAGCATTTATGCCATTAAATATCAATAATTTATATGCAAGGCTTATATTGAATTCCCATTTTAAAAAAGATCTGTCAAGGAGTCAGTAACTACGTAAAATATCCATTACAAAATAACATTAAATAAATATCATTAACAAGGTACACTATGTTTAGATTTTTCATCAAAAATCCAGTTTTTTCTTCAGTGATTGCAATTATCATTGTGCTAAGTGGTTTATTTTCTATGCTAAACCTCCCGCTTGCTGAATATCCAAATATTACCCCCCCTACCATAACAATATCCGCTCATTATCCGGGGGCAAATGCAAAAGTATTAGAGCGTACCGTAGCCTCCCCTATAGAAGACGTCATTAACGGCTCCACCCAAATGATATATATGAATTCTACCATGTCAAGTAATGGAGACTATAATCTAGTTATCACCTTTAAAACTGGAACTAATCTCAATGACGTGATAGGCGATGTATTAAATCGCTTAAATTCAGCCCTCCCAATCTTGCCAGATATCGTACAACAGCTTGGTGTTACCATGCGAAAAAGTTCACAAAATTTACTAATGTCAATTGCTATGATAGGTAGTGATACAGTAGATAAAATTTATCTGAGCAATTATACCTATCGAAGCATATACACAGAGCTCACTCGCATCAAAGGAGTGGGTGATATTGTAATGACTGGAGCTCGTAGATATGGCATGCGTATTTGGTTAAAGCCAGATATCATGGCAAAACTTGGTATTTCAGTAGCAGATGTTAAATCAGCGATAGAAGACCAAAATCTACAGGTGGCAATTGGTAAAACTGGTTATCCACCGACAGATGGCAAATCTATGTTGTCTTTAAATATTAATGGGCCTGGATATTATGTCACACCAAAACAGTTTGAAGAAATAGTAATCAGAGCCAATAACAATAATTTTGTGAGAATCAAAGATATCGCAAAAGTGGCATTAGGTGCGATGAATTATGACACCATTAGTGAGCTTAATACAAATGCAAATATTGGTCTACAGATATATTTAAGTCCAGATGCAAATCAATTAGAAGTTCATAAATTAGTTTTAAAAGCTATGGATAATTTATCTCAACAGTTTCCAGATGGCATTAGATATGAAATAGCATTCGATAATACCAAATTTATTGAAAAAGCGCTCAATAATGTGTTCGATACCTTAAAATATGCTTGTATATTGGTGGTTTTAGTTATCTTTCTATTTTTACAAAAGGGTAAGGCTACTATAATCCCGATACTCACGATTCCAGTATCCATCATCGGTACATTTGCAGGAATGTGGATGACTGGGTTTAGTATAAACAACCTCACACTGTTTGGTCTTATATTATCCATTGGGATTGTAGTGGATGATTCAATAGTAGTAATTGAAAACATTGAACGCCTGATGCATGAAAAAAATATCAATGCATTTGAGGCAAGTATAATCACCATGGACGAGGTATCAAGTGCATTAATTGCTATCGTTCTTGTATTATGCTCTGCCTTTATTCCATCAGCTTTTTTAGGTGGGCTTACAGGTATCCTATACCGGCAATTTGCAGTCACCATATCAATTGCAGTGATCATCTCTGGTTTTACAGCCCTCACGCTCACACCAGCCTTATGCGCTATTTTTCTCAAAAACAATACCGAGTTAAAAACCACTCATAAGTTTTTTAAAGCATTTAACCACGTATTTGACATCATCACAGATAAATACATTGCAATTATAATCCATGTAATTAAACACAAAACCAAATACACATTATTATTTGTATTGGTATTATTATCTACAATATTAATGTTTATTTTTGTGCCAAAAGGTTTTATACCAAATGAAGATAAAGGTTATTTTTTAACTCAAATCACGCTTCCAAATAACGCATCTTTAGAGCGCACCAAATCAGTTACCAATAACTTCATAAATTACATCACAAAAAATATTGATGTGGATAACACCATTTCAAATATTGGGATCGATAATTTAAATTCAAATGCTCAAAAATCAAACGTAGCAAGTGTAACGGTGAATTTAAAAGATTGGGATATGCGTGCTCAAGACGTGAATAATCTAATCAACACGGCAAATAAATATGGCAATACACAAAAAAATGCCAAACTCGTTTCATATAATCAACCCGCAATAGATGGAATCAGTTCCACCAATGGTATGGAGTTTTACATTGAAGACAAAGTTGAGGGAAATTATAATTTACTCCAGCATTATTTAACTGCAGTGACTGATAAACTAAAAAAAGATAGCGCAATTAATAACGCATATTTTAGTTTCAATGCAAACACCACAGAAATACAAATACTCGCAGATATAAACCGTGCAAAAATGTATAATGTGAATATCCAAGATGTCTATTCTACATTAGCTAGTAATTTTGGCCCCAATTTAGTAAATTATTTCTACAAAATGGGGTCATTGTTCTGGGTAATTATGGAAGGGGATACACGATATCGAATGAACCCATTTCGGTTGAATAATCTATTTGTAAAAAATCAATCTGGTGACATGGTACCAATGAGTAGTATCACCAAAACTACATTCACAAATGCACCGGAAGTGATAGAAAGATTTAATGACTATCTATCGGCAAAAATAGTAGTTGAGCCAAAAACGTCAAGTACTACTCATGAAATTATGGAGAAAATTACTGCAGCTTGTCATGAAATATTACCTAAATCATATAATTTTGCGTGGTATGGGGTGAGTTTTCAAGAACAAAATCTTGGCTTTAGCGGATATCTTGCATTTTTATTTGGCATTACAATGATATTTTTAGTCTTAGCTGGGCAATTTGAGATGTGGAAGGTGCCTCTAGTTGTGATTATGGGTATTCCATTTGCTTTATTTGGAGCGGTTTTGATTTTATTCCTACGTGGATTAAATAATGATTTATACTTCCAAATTAGCCTCATTACTCTTCTTGGGTTATCCGCAAAAAATTCTATTCTCATCACCGAATTTGCATTACATCATTATAAATCAGGTGAATCAGTCGTAAATGCGGTATTAATAGCATCTCGTTTACGTTTTAGACCAATTATCATGACTTCCCTCGCATTTATCTTAGGGGCGCTCCCATTGGCATTTGCACATGGCGCAAATTCAAATGCGGAACACTCAGTGGGTACCGGTATAATAGGCGGTATGCTGGGTTCCACTTTCATCTCCACCATATTTGTACCAATGTTTTTTGTGATGGTAATGAGTAAACGTAAAAATTAATTTTTTATCAATGGCAAATTGTATAAAAGTGCGACAAACATGAAACTTAAGTAGATTTAAGTATACTCCAACAGAATGAAAAAACCAGTTAGGCATGAGCGACGCCATTTACTCTCTGTAAATAAGGAGCGAAATAACAACACTGGGATTTCATGATGTTTGAGTATACGGTCATCAAACCACCTCCCAAGCATAATCCACAATGTTTCTTTCCACTTCAGAGAAGCTAATCCCAACTAAATAAATTGGCTTATTATCATTTATGTATTTATTAGCGTATCCTTTAGTTCTAATCTGCTCTATTGCAGCTCCCGCACTGCCATATCTACTGAGTTTAAATTCTAATATAATTATCTTATCTAGAGTTTTGATAGTTAAATCAATCCTTCCTTGGTTGGTAGTATCCTCGGCAATTACTTCATATCCTAACGCACAAAAATAACTATACACAACACTTGAATAAAATCCTTCATAATGAGCAATATTATTATGCCTATACCAATCATGCGGGATACTTGCAAAATGACTAGTGAAGATAGACGCTAAGTGATCTAGGTTATCACTACGGAGTATATTATCCAATCTAACTTTATTACTGCTTTTAGCATCAATCGTGGTACCTATTTCTATAAAAACATTATTTAGACTACTTTTTACTTCTAAATTTGGGTAAGTAAGTATATATGCTAATTGTGTACCAACGGTAGTTATTTTTTTGATAGTTAAATAACCAGTTTGTAGTAATAATGTAACCAATGGAATGCTATCAATATCAAACTTAGATAAATCATTTTCTTCAATTTCTATGCAATCTAACTGCGGTATGTAATATTGATTTTTCTCTACCAAATCAATTAGAAACTTTGGTGAACCTGTTTCAAACCAATAATTTTTATAAGAATAGTTATTCTTAAAAAACAATAAAATATCAAATGGATTATATACTTTTTGTGAATCATTACCTGCAAAATTATAACCATTGTACCACTGTTTTAATTTAA
>CANISK010000092.1 GCA_947470205.1 Neisseriaceae bacterium
TCAGAAAAATCAATGCAAAACAAATGGTATTAAAATTTACCAATGATACTAATGTCAATTTATTATCACAAGATCCAAACCTTAGTCCATATATAGTAAAGCAAATATTTAAAGTACCAACCAACTCTCTTCCTGGGTACACAAATAGCTACAATTTATCTACTCAAAAAATAGAAATTTATAAAATCACCGATGAGGTTATCAATGAAAAATTGGTTTCACAAAACCAAAAACTTACCGAACAATACACACAGAATATATCAATGTTAGATTTTGGGGCGTATTTGAACTCATTAAGATCCAAATTTAAAGTTACTATTAAACCAAACGCACTACAGCAACAATAAAAATAAGGCTAATTTATGCTCACTGAACAAATAAACAATAATCTCATTCTTGCAAATGACTTAACTATTGATTTTCTTAAAAAACAAACTGAATATTTAATCAAAAAACGAGTTGACTTTTGTGATTTATATTTACAGAATAATACCCATGAATCTTGGGGGCTTGATGAAGACGTTATAAAATCTGGTACTTTTGCGGTTTGCCAAGGGATTGGAGTTCGTGCAATATGTCATGATAAATCTTTCTTGAGTTATTCAAACTCTATGAACAAAAATTCTATTGCAAATTTGGTGAATAATTTATTTGTTGAACCGCATCATGCAACTAACAACACAAATCCCATTATCAGTCAAGATGTCCTTCATGATTTATACACTAAAATAAACCCATTATATTCACTTGACAATCAAAAGAAAATTAATTTATTAAAAGATATTAATCAAATTAGTAGAAAACTAGATTTTGTGACTAATGTCATTGCAAATTTATCGATTGAATATGATGAGATTTGCATTGTAAGAAGTGATAATAAAATCTTAGACGATATTAGGCCTTTGGTGCATATTAGTATAACAATTATTATCAATAAAAATAATAAAATGGAAAAGGGGCATGGTGGTTTTGGGGGTAGATATTTACTCAATGAAATTAGTCAAGAGACGGTTGATTACCACATCACAGAAGCTCATAACCAAGCGTTACTTAAGATTGATGCAAAAGATGCTCCACAGGGAAAGCTACCGGTAGTACTGGGCTCTGGATGGGCTGGGATTATACTGCATGAAGCTATTGGGCATGGTTTAGAAGGAGACTTCAATCGCAAAGGAAGCTCAGCATTTAGTGGTAAAATAAACCAGCAAGTTGCACATAGCTCTGTAACAGTAATTGATGATGGAACTATTCCAAATAGACGCGGATCTTTGAATATTGACGACGAAGGAAATCCCACACAAAAAAATATATTAATTGAAAATGGTATACTAAAGGGTTATTTATTTGATGAGCTAAATGCACGCCTTATGAATACTAAATCTACCGGCAATGGACGACGAGAGTCTTTCGCAGCAAGTCCACTACCTAGAATGACTAACACCTATATGCTTGGTGGTAAATATACTCATGATGAGATAATCTCTTCAGTAAAACATGGAATATATGCCACAAGCTTTGAAGGTGGGCAGGTGGATATTACATCTGGAAAATTTGTATTCAACGCCACTGTTGCTTGGATGATAGAAAATGGAAAAGTAACTTATCCAATTAAAGGCTGTGCATTAGTTGGCTCGGGGCCGGAATGCTTAAAATATGTTACAATGGTTGGGGATAATATGGCATTAGACAGTGGAATTGGCACTTGTGGCAAAGATGGACAATCTGTTCCTGTGGGGGTTGGGCAACCCACAATTAGAGTGGACGATGGATTGGTAATTGGTGGTGGTTGACATTTAATAAAAATTTATGATAATATGATAAAAAATATAACAATTTTAATGTATTATTTATTAGTGGATTTGTTGTTGATAATAAACACATCTTGTGGATCAATAAACATGAATAACAACGATCATCAATATTATTCAAATTCTAAAATTATCTCATTGATGAATAATCCACAATCAATGACAAAATTCTTACAGTCTTTAAATCACAAATTATCTATTAAAAAAATTAGTGATTTTACTTCTGGCAACCAATTTACTCGGATAATATCAATGGACTTAGATGATACTTCAGTGTTAATTGGGGTTAGTACTACAGACAAAAATTCACCCACATTTTATGATATCCTATCACATGCAGACACAAACCCAATAGGTAATAAATTATTTGCAACAAATTCTAAAATTCACCGTAATTCCAATATGCAAACATCAATTATTGATATAAAGTCAATCATGGATAGTAAAATAGTACAAGAGTATTTAATAAAAACACTCAAATACAATAACAATCAGAAGATTATAATGCGTCAATCTATTTTCGAAAATGACGATTATGAAAAAATGTATCTAACTGAATATGTATTGCCATCAATAATAAAATTTTTGTAAATGAAATTGTTTAATCCCAAGATAACAAAAGCACCGCCGTGTAATATGTGTTATACTTATTGATAATAAAAATATATTATTTGACGGTGATAAAAATATGTACCATATATTCCCAATTCTTGTATTGCTTTTAACCACACTAAAACTGTACTTAAATTACAGACAAAAAAATGCAGTAAAAAATAACCGCACGAAAGTGCCAATAAAATTTGTATCATCCATATCTTTATCTGAACATCAAAAATCTGCCGATTACACTTTAGCTAAATTAAAATTTAATAACATCAAAATCATTATTGACGGAATGATATTAATTATGTTGACATCTTGTGGGCTAATCCAATATTTGGATAACATTATAATTAGATATTATCCAAGTTTATCTATTATATTCCAAGGGATATTGTTAATTGGAACGATAGGTTTGCTTGGTTTTATTATTGATACACCGTTTGATCTATATCATACTTTTATTCTTGAAGAACGGTTTGGTTTTAATAAAACAACCGCAAAAATCTTCATTCTCGATAATATAAAAACTGTTGTTTTATCTGTTATACTGGGTGCGCCATTATTGTATTTAATATTTTGGTTAATGCAGATTATGGGTAATTTATGGTGGATATGGGTGTGGAGTGCATTTTGTGGATTTAATATATTAATTATGTTTATTTACCCAACCGTAATTGCACCTTTATTTAATAAATTTCTCCCGCTGAATGATAAAACATTAGAAGAAAAAATTTATGCATTATTAAATAAATGCGGATTTAAGTCTAGCGGGATATTTGTGATGGATGGCTCTAAAAGATCTGGACATGGTAACGCATATTTTACTGGAATTGGTAAAAATAAACGAATAGTATTTTTTGATACCTTAATTAAACAACTCACTCCAGATGAGATTGAGGCAGTATTGGCTCATGAGCTTGGACATTTCAAGAAAAAACATATTATTAAACAAATTGGGGTATCTTTTTCCATGTTATTAGCAATGCTCTACCTGTTAAGTGTATTTATACATGAACCAGTGTTTTATAACATGCTGGGTGTTACGCATATGACAAATTATAATGCATTGATATTAATATCTATAGCACTTGGTGTGGTTTCATTTCCGTTTACCCCACTTATGAGCTACATGTCTCGCAAAAATGAATTTGAAGCTGATGATTATGCCAAACAAATTAGTAATAAAAATCACTTAATCGCAGGGCTTGTAAAACTATACAAAGAAAACTCATCCACCCTGACCCCAGATGACTTATATGCTAAATTTTATTATTCTCATCCACCTGCAAGTATCAGAATAGCACATTTAGAGCTTGATAGCAATAAATGACAATAGGGAAAGTTATTACAAGTTTTGGACGAAGTTTTATTGTTGATGTAAATAGTACAACATATGAAGCGGTAACAAAAGGCAAAAAGAATGATTTTGTTGTAGGCGATATCGTTGAAGTACACATTATCAATAACGAACAAGCGCAAATTTTAAAACTCTTAGAACGTAACAATTTAGTTTTTCGCTCTAATCAACATCGCATGAAGATTATTGCAAGTAATATAACTCAATTACTTATTGTAATTGCCGTTAAGCCTAATTTTAATATAAATTTTTTAAACAGATGTTTGGTTTTTGCTCATTCACAAAATATTACCCCTGTTATTGTAATCAATAAAAATGATTTACAGGAAAGTAGTGAATTTATATCATCCATTCAAAAATTATATCAAGATAAATTGCACTATAGAGTGTTATCAATATCCACATTAAATCACGATATCACCAAACTAACACCTCTGTTAGATAACAATCAATCTTTATTAATTGGTCAATCTGGAGTGGGAAAATCTTCCATCACCAATTACATTATCCCAAATGCAAACACACTCACCAATACAATCACCAAATCTGAAACCAGTGGCAAGCATACCACTACTCATGCGAGTTTATACAATATCAATCACAATTCTGTCTTGATTGATTGCCCTGGTTTACATGAATTTGGCTTATCCCACATCTTAGTACCAGATATTATCAATTATTTTCCCGAATTAAATGGGCTACAAAATACATGCAAATTTAGAGATTGTAAACACAATCAAGAACCAGGT
Organism: Neisseriaceae bacterium; assembly: GCA_947470205.1. Taxonomy (GTDB): domain Bacteria; phylum Pseudomonadota; class Gammaproteobacteria; order Burkholderiales; family UBA11063; genus Aquella. The sequence goes on from CANISK010000092.1 coordinate 4,518, forward strand.
TGTACAATTCTAAAAGCCCTACAAGAAAATATGATAGATAAAGAAAGATTTAAATTTTTACAGCAAATTACTTTGGAATGTAATCAAAAAGGTAAACATCTTTATTAGGGGCTCTTTATTGTTTCTCTAATGGTTTTTCCCAGTCTATTCCATTTGTACTATTTAAAACCTGTACCGTATAGTTATTTCTTGTATCAGACGGTAAATCTTTTAAACCCACCACAACCATGTAATTTAATGACCAATTCATTGCTACCACACAAATAGCATCCATATTTTCAGTTGCAACACAATAAGGATATTCATGAAATGGCAAGATGGAATTAGACCATTTGGTGCAGTATATAAAATATTCTGAGTGTCTAATAGTGGGATTTATAAGCCTAAAGGCTCACAATGAAGATGATATTTTTCAATTATTCAAATTATTTAACTGTTTGCTGGTTGAATAGATTTAAAATATTATGGATTAGATTGTTATATGCATTATTTATAAGCACATCTAGATTATCATCTGGCATGTGCAATGGATTAAGTAGTAAATTAGATGATCCATCATATCCTGTGACTATAAATTGCTTCATAATCTGTCCATTAGTGTTGACGATATAAAATCTAAATTTAATATTTACATTAATTAAAACAGAAGAGAGGCCAGAGTCTGAAATATAATCTATATATTTATTGCTTGATACACTTTGAAGCTGCGGTATAAGAATATAACTTACATCTGAAGCATCTTTATTGATAAAATCTTGTTTTATCTTAAATGTATCAATATTATTATCTTTTATTGCTTTAATTTGTTCAGATAACTTATTATCATCCACCCATTTTAATAGATTATCATTTGGTTTTTGAAGATGAACCTTCATGGTACCATGCGCGGTATTGATCATAGCGTTATTATATAAATCCAGTTGTACATTAGATATTTTAGCCATACTCTGATTTATAAATAAATCTGTAAGCATAACATTGTTAACTTTAAAGCTATTTTTATCTGTTATCGCTGGTACTATAAATAAATTTTTAGGCAATACATATGGTGATGAGGTGTGGGTAATTATTGGTTGAGGATTATTTTGAACACTGCTGCATCCAAAGATAAATATTATTAATACTATAACTACAATATTTTTCATAATTATATCCTCTTCGTTTTTGAAAACTGGACGTTGTTAAAAATAAAAAAATTACTCCTGATGGACATCTGTCCACGGCGGTTTAATTTTTTTATTTTCGCCTAGTCCAGATTTCAAATACTATGAGTATATTTTGGAACTTATCTCATGCACTATATCAACCAAATATGCAACATTATCCGGATTGGTTATTGGCAATACTCCATGCCCAAGATTAAATATGTATTTGGACATATTGCCATTGTTTGCTCTTGCATAATCGTGCAAAATTTTCTGCACCTCTTTTTTAATTGTATTTTTGTCACCAACTGCTAATATTACAGGGTCAAGATTGCCCTGTAATATAATATCTGGCATTAATTGTCTGATACTACCAATATTAACAGTCCAATCCAACCCATAAGCAGTGGCATTGATATTGACTAAGTGTTTCATCCAATTTGCACCACCCTTTACAAATACTATAGATGGTACACTGGTGTTTCGCAGTGTAGTGATTATTGTATTGATATATGGCAGTGAAA
>CANISK010000093.1 GCA_947470205.1 Neisseriaceae bacterium
ATTCCTAGAGAAATAAACAAACCATATGTATTTATTTGGAAGCAGGACGAAGTAATCTTTTTAATTTTGCCTTTTTTGCTATTTTTTATTACAGGTGGTTTGTTGGGATTTTTACTGACTTTAATTTGTATGATTATAACCGCTATATTTATTAAAAACTTAAGTGTTGATAAGCCAAGCGGATATATTTTACATTGGTTAAGGTATCATGTACCAAAGAAGGTTAATAATTCAGTGTTTCGTAGAAACAGTGCATTTCCACCAACACACATTAGACATATTGCAGGTTAATTATGGACAAATTTAATTTTGATGATAAGCTCAATTCATTAGAGCGGAATTATATTACCTTTAAACGATTATTGTTAGTTAGTATGTTGGGTAACTTAGTATTGGTACTCATACTACTAACTACGATTAATAAAGAAAAAATTATACTTGTACCACAAGTCGCTCCAGAAGATAAATTATGGATTGCTCAAGCCCAGGTATCCAATGAATATTTATCAGCATTAAGTCGCAACATGGTTGATCTTATGTTAAGTATAACGCCATCTAATGTTGAAGCGCAACATCAAGAGTTATTGAAATTAATTGCTTCAAAATATCAAGCAGATTTAAAGACCAAACTTTCTAATATATCTAAGGTTATTATTCAAAATAATATATCACAGAATTTTTATATTCAAAATATTAAAATTATTCATGGAAAAAATATTGTATATATCAATGGTAGTTTAAATGAATATATTGATAAAACATTATCCAGTACAACAAATCAAATTTATAAATTATCATTTATGGTTGGTAATTATAGCGTTCAATTGGTTAATTTTGAATTGGTTAATGAGAAAGATGATCAATTGAGGGGGCTAGGGTTATGAATAAGTTATTTAAAATAATAGGGCTAATATTGGGATGTTTATATTGTCAGTGTTATGCCAAGACAATATATGAAGCTCAAAATGGAGATACCGTTAACGCAACAATTTCTGCCAATGATTTAACTCGGATAGAAATATCAGGACAAAAAATTATTAAAGACTTTAGCTCTGCAAATGTATCAAAACGAATTACCAAACCACTGGGGCAGATTTATTTAGTGCCAAATTTGAATACTACGTTTAATTTATATATTGTTAGTGATATAGGAAATACATACAATTTACACTTAACTCCATCTAAAAAAGTGGGCGGTGATTCAATAATAATTAAACCAGTTGATGTGCCCAAGCCAACACCAACCAAGACTACAAGTTTACCAATGTCATCATATATAAGAAATATTAATTATTTATTGCAAGTTATGTATTTAAATAAGGATGATGATGGTAGATATAATGTAAGTAATGTTAATCAAGCTATTTCAACTTATAATGATTTAGACTCTGTATTATTAAGAAAATACAATGATGACAATTTGATTGGGTACGTATTACTACTTAAAAATACCTCTAAAAATAAAATACTACTTACTGAATCCGAGTTTTATGCCCCACATACATTAGCAATTGCCATAGAAAATCCTAATTTATTATCAAATGACTTTACTAGAGTTCTTATAGTAAAGGATGGTGAATAATGGATCAACAAAAGTTTCATACCAAAACAATAATAAAGAAATTTAGAAAACATTTAATTATTGGTGGCGGAATATTTGTAATTATTATTTTAGTCCTCACCTATGGTGCTTCACCGAAGGAAGTTCCTCAAATCCCTAAAGATATTGTAGATATCACATTCTCTGCAGCTAAAAATCAAACACCTGGTATAGCGGAAGTAATGCAACAACATTTAACATCATTTGAAGCTAATCAGCAAAAAATTAATCAACAAAATACGGAAACAATTGCACAGTTGGAGTCAGAGAATCAATCGTATAAACAAGCAGCCCAAGAAGCAGAGTCAAGTGTAAGCAAAATCAATGAAAAATTAGCTCAAATTAATAATGTGAAAATTAGTGAATCAGCGGTAGCGAATAAACAGCAATATAAACCAGTTAAACTTGTATTGGAGGATGATATTAATGATGCACAGTTTGATAACGTAAGTGCATCTGATGTTGTTTCAAGTGGGATGAAGAGCGGTCAAAGTGGAACTAATGCAGATATCCCAAATAAAAAAGATACAACTCAAGATGTGGCTACATATATTCCATCAAATAGTTTTACCAAAGGTATATTAATTGGCTCATTGTCTGCTAATACAGGAGGAAATGCTAATGCCGATCCCACGCCAGTATTAATTAGGTTAACTGACTTAGCTCAACTCCCAAATTCATTTCGTTCAAATATTAAATCTTGCATGGTGGGTGGCTCTGGATTTGGTGATTTATCTACAGAACGTGTAAAAATTAGGTTAACAACATTGTCATGTGTATTGAAAAGCGGAAAAGCAATAGATATTCCAGTAAAAGGATATATTGCAGGTGAAGACGCTAAAGCTGGAATAAAGGGAATGGTGGTCACGCATTCAGGGGCTATTGCAGCTAAAGCAGCTATGGCTGGATTTTTACAGGGTTTGGGAACTGTAGGGCAGGCAATGGGGCAAACTCAAACAATTACACCACTTGGCGGTGTTACGACGACCATAGCACCAGATCAGGCGGCATATGCAGGAGGTGGCGCTGGATTGTCACAGGTTGGGTCAACGTTGTCTCAATATTATTTGGGTATGCTACAACAAATATCGCCTGCCATAGAGGTTTCGGCAGGTCGTCACATTACTGTAATTTTCACTCAAGGAGTGGAGTTGAAGTTGCCAATTAATGAAGATATTGAGTTAAGCGGTCAAGAGTTGCCGTTAAATCAGGGAGAGTAATAGTGCAAAAAATTAGAATTAAAAATGTAATATTAAATATTCTTGTTGTATGGGGAGTTTTACTGGTTAATGGTTGCGCTTCTACCTATCCATGTGGAGAGCCAGGTATTGGTAAATGTTCTTCTGTGTCGGAGAACTATCAACATTCATTTGGTGATTATACCAACCCAGATGATGTGGCTCCAAGTGGAATGTTTGATAGTGGTTCAAATAGTAAGAGTAAGCCTATAAAAATGTTTAATTTTTCTCAATATAAACAAACTCCGTCTGATGGTGCTCCATTAATATCACAGCCTACTATGATTAGAGTATGGTTGACACCGTATACAGATAGCGATAATATTTATCACGAACAAGGTTATGAGTACATGTTAACTGACAAAGGACATTGGTTATATGGCAATAATAGTAAAAAAATTAACAGTAATATTAAAAATATTTCGTTAATACAAGGGACAAATAGTAAAACAAACAATCCTGACGGTAGTTTTGGGTTGCCAGTTAATCCAACTTCATCAGCAACCAAACCGACGAATCCGAATTCATTATTGAAAGAGTATCCTGCATTTAATTCACTGCAGAATCAATCGATAAATAAAACAATAACCCCATCGACTGGTACAACCACTATTTATGCCCATTAGAAGGAAAGAGTATGTTAAGACAAGCTTTAAATAAATATCATGCAGACAATATTCCAGAACTAATGAACAAAATTTTTAAAAAAATGAAAAAAGGTGATGTTCCTGATGCGTACGTTAAAAAAATTCAAAAGGAACAAATATTAAATCCTCGTAAATTTGATTTTAGTAATTTATTAGAAACAAATAGATTAGCGGATATATTGCCATATGAGTGGTTTGATGAAGAAACGAGTATTTATCAAACAACTAGAGCTCATGGTTTCATATTTGATTGTGGTTCTCTAGTTGGTTGTAGCCAGAATCTTGATGATCAATTAAAAAGTTTATTTAATTTGGGCATCCCTGTTGGCACGTGTATGCAAATTTTATTAATTGCTTCTTCTGAACTTGAAGACAAGTTTAACTACTATAAATCAGAAAGAAAAAATCAATTATTAAATAAGATTGCAACAGAGCGAATTAACTTCTACAAACAAGGATTAAAACAGTCATTAAAACATGGTTATAAATTACCCGTACGAGATTTTAGATTGGTTATATCATTTGCATTTGATGGAGTATACGATGAGGTAAATCAATCTTCATTGGTATCATTACAGCAATCAATTGCTTCAGTGTTAAGAAATAATTCGATTTATACTAAATTAATGCAACCAAATGAATTGATAAATTTGCTTAGAGAAATTTTATGTAGTCAATCGCAACCTATAGAAAAACATATTTATGATAAAAGACGTTCAATTAGAGATCAGGTTGCGGATATCGATAATAATATATATGTTGCATCTGATGGACTATGCATTAATAATGTCGGGCTAAAATCAATTGCTATTGGTAGGTATCCAGATGAATTCAGGATTAATCAATGTGATAACTTAATTGGGAGCATTTTTAATTTAGCAGCTCAAATATCACATCCATTCTTTCTGGTGCAAAATATTACGTTTTTAAATCAAGGAAGAGAAAATACAAAACTTCAAACCTCTGCGGTTAAAACAGCAGAGCAGGTGAAAAAAGGAAAATTCACCGCATTATTTCCTTTGTTTCATCGTAAACATCAAGAATATCAAATGCTTCAACAGGTGATATCCACTGGAGAAGGATTAATGCTCATGGCTCATTATTTGCATGTGTATTATCCATTGGGACACGGAGAGTCTGCATTTCAGGAAGTGAAGTCACTCTATCAAACTTTTGGATTTACAGTAGTTCCAAATTCAAATTTACAGTTACCTTCACTATTATGTAGTTTACCGCTATTTCATGATTTAACGGCAACATTAGAACAAAAACGTTATCATATGATGACTTTGTATACCCAAACAAATGTAGTGAATATGATGCCTTTGTTTAGTGATTATAAAGGCACAGGTAAGCCAGTATTAATGTTCTTATCTAGGCGTGGACAACTCCAATTTTTTGACTTATTTCAATCTGACACTAACTATAATGTAGCAATAAGTGCTAATTCAGGAGCTGGGAAGTCATTCTTAACTAATGAGATAGTAACTGGATATCAAGCAATCGGAGCAAAAGTAAGTATAATTGATGTGGGTAAATCATATAAAAATACTTGTGAAGTGTTGGGTGGGCAGTATGTTGAGTTTACTAAAGAAGCAGCAATATGTATTAATCCATTTAGTTTTATTAAATTAAAATTAGATGATAATTCAGATTTTGATTGGAAAAATATCACTAAAGAACAACTGTTGGCATTAGAAGATTTAGATGATCAAATTACCATGCTTAAAGGTATCTTTTTGGTTTCAGCTGGGATTGGGGAACATGATAGTAACTACGCTCTTGCTGATAGTTATTTTGAACAAGCCATAATTAATTCGCTGCAGAAATATCAAACTAACTCAACTTATACTACTGTTTATGAAGAATTATTGGAATTGGGGAAGTTTGATGATAATGGGATAGTGAGTGATTTAGCTAATGCAATTAAGTCATATACAAAGCATGGTATTTTTGGGAAATATTTTGAAGGCATATCCAATCTTGATTTAAATAGTGATTTGATTGTGTTGGAGTTAGAAGAGCTTCAACCAAAGGGTAATTTGAAATTTATTGCGTTATTAATACTAATGCTAAAAATTACTCAAGATATGTACTTAGCTGATAGAAAGCAAAAGAAAATATGTATTATTGATGAAGCATGGGATTTAATGTCTGGGGGGAATACGGGTAAGTTTATTGTAACGGGCTATCGACGTGCAAGAAAATATAACGGAGCATTTATAACTATTACACAGAGAATTGATGATTATTCGGAAAATCCAACCACACAAGCTTGCTATAGTAATGCTGCTTGGAAAATTATGTTAAAGCAAGGTGAACCACGCACAGTAAAATTAGATGAGTATACTGTTAAATTAATTTCAAGCCTTAAAAGTGTTAAGGGTGTTTATTCTGATTTATTGATACAGCTTGATGACCATAAAACACTTTGTAGATTTATTGTTGATGACTTTACTCAGTTTTTATACTCAACTTCAGCAGATGATATTACATTAAATAAATTAGTTAGAAAACATGAAAATTTAGATATGGTGACAACGTTAGAGAGGGTGGTTGCTATGATGAATGTATATGTAACTAAATATAATAGACCACGCAGTAATATATCCTCTGAATTATTGCAACAAATTCATCAATACGGATACGAAGCTTTAATTGCAAATTTGGGAATTTGAAACC
>CANISK010000094.1 GCA_947470205.1 Neisseriaceae bacterium
AATGTTGTCATTCCCTAAGTCGTCGGGAATCCAGTTTTACAACACCCAACATTCATTTTAAAAGGTGACTATCTACATTGAATGGATTCCCGCCTGCGCGGGAATGACATAAATTGGCACTTTTATAGGTTATGCAAGAAGTCTATTATCAAGTCCGTAAAATAATGTGACTACAAATTGTGTTTATGGATTTTACTTTGGTATGGTGTGTATTTTTAGATTTTAATTGATTGTGCTTTTATGTACGATTAGTGTGAGATTTAACTATAGAAAACTACTTCTAAAAATTGTAATTATTGGATTTTAAGCGGGAGGATCTGCATATTTACATTTATACTTGAAATAATAAAATGTTTGTGATATATTGTTTATATACTCGAAATATTTGATAAATATGATAAAATCTAATAACAATTAAGCTTATTAAGAAAAATAATATTATGAATAATCACAATCAATTACCGCAGTTTGATTTGGTGCTATTTGGTGGCACTGGTGACTTAGTCACAAGAAAGCTCATCCCTGCATTATTTAATGCATTTCAAAATAATAACATCAATCCGCAATCAAAAATAATCGGGCTTGGTAGAAAACCACTTGATATCAAACAATATCATCAACTAATCTACGATAAACTAATCCAGTGTAAAATTGATATCTTAGATGAAAACTGGCAACAATTTTTAAAACTTATACACTATATACAGCTAGATGCTAACAATGAAGATGACTACCAAAACTTATCTAGTTTTTTAAACACTAATATTATTAATATTTATTACTTATCTACTGCCCCTAGTTTATTTCAGGTGATTTGTGAAAAACTAGCCAAGTTTAATCTAAATCATGAGCAATCCCGTATCGTCCTTGAAAAACCACTTGGGCATAATTTAGAATCTTCTGAACATATTAATGAATATGTCGCACAGTCATTTAAAGAGACACAAATTTATCGGATAGACCACTACTTAGGTAAAGAATCTGTGCAAAATTTAATGGCGATTCGTTTTGGAAATACATTATTTGAGGCACTTTGGCGTAGACAATGGATAAGTAGCATACAAATTACAATAGCTGAGGACTTGGGGGTAGAATCCCGCGGGGAATTTTATGACAAAACTGGCGCACTTTGTGATATGTTGCAAAATCATTTATTGCAACTACTTTGCATTGTGGCTATGGAACCACCTTCATCCTTGGATGCTGATACCATTCGTGATGAGAAACTAAAGGTTCTGAAATCTCTCAAGCCATTAACTGAAGAAAATGTTATTCATGATGTTATCAGAGGGCAATATAAGTCTGGAGCTATTAATGGCATTCCAGTACCGGGGTATCTTGAGGAAGATAATATTCCAGAAGGTAGTCACACTGAAACATTTGTGGCATTAAAAGCTGAAATACAAAACTGGAGATGGGCAAATGTGCCGTTTTATCTTCGTACGGGTAAAAGAATGCAAGAAAAGTTAGCCGAGATTGTGATCCAATTTAAAGATATTCCATGTAAGATATTTCCAGGGATTACCAATAACTTTGCTAACCGTTTAATTATCCGTCTACAACCAGATGAGACGGTACAACTATACTTTTTAGCCAAGCAACCGGGAGACACCAATCAACTTCAACCAGTATTTTTAGACCTTGATTTTAATGAAATATTTAAAAGTAAAGATAAACAAAATGGCGAAGGGTATGAAAGGCTTCTTTTAGATGTCATTAGAGGACAACTAACCCTATTTGTAAGACGAGATGAACAAAAGGCGGCGTGGCATTGGGTAGACCCAATTATAAACACTTGGAATAAGTTAAATATTGCACCCAAATTGTACACTGCAGGCACTTGGGGGCCATCTTCTACTTCATCCTTATTGGCACGTGATAACGCTTGTTGGCATGAGGAACTATTATGAAAAGGATAATACTGTATTTAGTAATTTGTAGTGTGATGAGTGGGTGTAGTAATTTAAATAATAATGCACATGCAAAAAATAATAGCACAAATTCCCCTCAAAAACCAACAGTGGTAAATAAAAACGCTGAGGTAGTACCACAAATCAACACCAATAACAGTAGAAGTCTCAGAAATTTTGAAGACATTAAAGTGACTAATAGCAAATTCTCAAAAGTTGAAGAAGTACGGGGGGCTGGTGGGAGCGTGTCTGAACTAAAAATAAACAACCGTGGTGAATTACCGAGCTATTATATTTACCCCACACCACAACCAGATCTAAATATTAATAATCAACAAAGAAATATCTCATCCCCCACTTGGCAAATCAGCTGGTAGGCATAAAAATCAGTCATTGTGAGCCCTAATTTATTAGGGAGTGGCAATCTCACATGTAAAACATGCAACATTTAATACTTAAATATTATCCAATCAGTGCTGTGTTTGGTTTGTAGGATGACAAATAACATTGTGAATGTCGATCGATGTGATTGCCACGCTATCGCTCGCAATGACTGTGTGTGTTAGTTTCTCATCTCGAACTGATGTTGTTAATTAATTTACAATACAAATAATTGGTATACATCATAAACTATCTTCCGTGTACACTTAATTTGAAGAAATTTTCTTCAACTAAGAAATCTATATATGAGATACAATAGATATATGTAATGAAAATACATTAAAATTATAAATTTTTACAACAGTACAACACATGTACATATTATTTTATAAGGAACTTCAAAATGATAGGTAATAGAGGCTCAAGCAATTTAAATCAATCACAAATTAAAGGCGCAAGTGCCAATAACGGTCAACAAAATGCAGCCGCATCACAACCAGTCGATATCGATGCTGAGATAATTGCGTGCCTAAATGCAGAAACATCACAATCATCAAAATGGTTTCAACCCGGTACGAGTAAGTATAACGAAGCTACATCAAGCATTAACACACGCATTAGTACTCGCCAAGACGATATCAATACTCTCGCAGGTCATACCGATATAAAAACATCTCTAGAAGAGATACAAAACACATTAAAAACAACGAGGGGTTTATTTTTCAAGCGAATAACAGGCGTGTTTGAGAGAAAAATTATGTCTAATGAAGCAATAATAAACAAAAAAGAAGTAATAGATGCATTCAAACGCTTGTTCAACGATGGGGTATGCAGTGTTGGTGGTATACGTAAAGCAAAAAAAGTTGCAAAACTTGAGTACTTATTAAACCAAGTAAACAAGCAAATTCGAAGCGCCCACTCACAAGAAAAGATAAATCAAAATGATCAGTCAATACCTCAACAAAACAATAATCAGCAGATTGTTAATCATAATCTAGAAAAAACAAAAAACTCAACAAACAGTATGCGCAAGTTCATACAAGATCTCCAACTACGTACCACAAAAGTATCAAAAGAAATTCCAGAGCAAGATCCACAAATAGAGCAAAATCTACAAATAGAGCAAAATCCACAAATAAAGGATGCAAAAGATAGAATACATGACGGATACAATAAGATCACAGAATTAAATAAACAACTAAATGACTTGAAAGGTACCAATAAACAACAAGAGTTAGCGTTCCAAAACCAAGGAGAAGTAAAGATAAAAAACCTAACACAAGTCAACCAAGAAAAAATCCAACAACTAGACCAAGAGATTATCACTCTATCTCAACAAGTACCTAACGATGAACATGAAACAAAGCAGGAACAGTTTCATAAACAAAATACAGAACTAAACAGTAAGATTCAACAATACAGATTGCAAATAGAAAAACTGCAATCCGTCAAAGAAGAATCACTACAAGAGCTACAGAAACATCCAATCTTCTTGAACAGCAACCTGATGGAATCGGCAAAAACAACCTTAGAGCAAACGGTAGTACACGAAACTACAGATGCACACAATATAAAGAATGCAATACTAGCGAAGATTAATGATCCATTATCATTAACCGATTTTCACAAACAAAATCTAGATACATTTGAAATAGCAGTCAAGAACATAAAAACATTACGCGAAGACCCAGAAAATCAAACATCAAAAGCGAATGAATCACGCAAATACTCTTACCAAAATTTTATTGTTAAATTAGATGCCAATTATTATGCGTATCAACTAGCCATGGAACGCCAGAAAGATTTCGATAATATACAGGAACAGATGGAAGGATTTGATAAAATAATTCAAACTCTTAACGAATCCATTCAAAACGAAGAAAAACAAATTAAGCGGTTGATTATAGAAAATAATAAATATAAAACCGAGCGAAGTAATATTGAAAATGCTATAAACGATCTGCAAATTAAGATGGAAAAATCAAAACAACAATTGGTGGTAGACATAGAAGACAGTCAAAAATACACAGAAGAGAAAATAAAAGAGTTAAGCAAAGCTATTCCACCAATCGAAAAAGACATTCAAGAAAATATCAAATATATAGAGAATGTGGCGACTGCGCAACAACTACAAAATGACCAAGAGATTAAAAAGATACTAGACGAAATAAACACTTTCAACGTTGCTTCTTCTTCCAACCAATGATAGTGGTTTGACGAGCCCTAGTAAGCGTTAGCTCATCCGCTGGGGCGTTTTTGGTGATGACCGACCCAGCGCCAATGATTGCCCCTGTGCCTATTGTCACGGGGGCTACCATCATGGTACCGGATCCAATGAATGCATCATCTTCAATGATGGTTTGGTGTTTATTGGTGCCGTCATAGTTACACGTCACACTCCCCGCCCCCACATTTACATGTGCTCCGATTTGACTATCACCTATGTATGTTAGGTGGTTGATTTTGGAATTTGCCCCAACCATCGACTTTTTGACTTCAACGAAGTTGCCAATGTGGGCATCTGCCTGCAAAACTGTCTCTGGTCTGATTCTCGCAAATGGGCCAATTTGGCAATTATCCTCTATTACTGCACCTTCTATCACGCTATATGGTTTTATATTCACATTATCTTTTATCGTTACGTTTTTTAGTATACACCCAGCGTTTATTATTACATTATTACCAATTATCACTCTGCCTTCAAATACACAATTCACATCGATCACACAATCCTGCCCCATCGTAACATCCCCTCGAATCTCTACTCGAGATTTATCTTTTATAGTTACTCCTTTTTCTAATAATACCCCAACATTGATATGGTTACAAATCCGCTCTAATGATTCTAATTGGGTTTTATTATTAATCCCAAATATTTCATATTCATGATGTGCAGTGACGGATTGTATTTCCACGCCTTCTGTATGGGCTATTTTAATCACATCTGTGAGGTAATATTCATTTTGAGCATTGTTATTTGAGATGGAGTTTAGCCACTCGGGTAACATCTGGTTTGGGAATATGTACACTCCGGAATTTACCTCCCTTATCTCTTTTTGGATGGAAGTAGCATCTTTTTCTTCCACTATCATTGAAATATGTTGATGTGTATCGCGGATTATTCTGCCATATCCATATGGGTCTTGTAAAATCGCAGTTAATATTATTATATTGTTATTATGTTGCTTTGCCATAACATCTAGGGTATGGGGTGATATGAGTGGTGCATCCCCATATAAAATAAGAGTTTTGCCATTTGCGGTGATGTTGGGTAGGGCTTCTTTGAGGGCATGCCCAGTGCCTAGTTGTTCTTCTTGCTTTACCCAAATTATATCTACATGTGGACATATATTATTAATAGTGCTCTTTACAAGCTCGCCACCATGTCCGTACACTATAATAAGCCTTGCAGGGTTTGATTTTAGTGCAGTTTCTATCACGTGTTGTAAAATCGGTTTACCAGATAGCTCATGTAATACCTTTGGTGTTTGTGAGTGCATTCTAGTGCCAGCCCCAGCTGCTAGAATAACTATGTTTAGATTTTGCGAGTCCATGATGTCTCCTGATTTATTAGGTATAGTAGACTTCTTTTGTAACCTGAAAGTTATAAAAGCAAGCTCAGAATAAGAAACTAACAAACACTGTCATTCCCGTGAAAACGGGAATCCATGCTCTATAATGTTCAAATGGATTCCCGCCTTCGCGGGAATGACAAAGTATCTCGCGGGAATGACAAAGTATCTCGCGGGAATGACAAAGTATCTCGCGGGAATGACAAAGTATCTCGCGGGAATGACAAAGTATCTCGCGGGAATG
>CANISK010000095.1 GCA_947470205.1 Neisseriaceae bacterium
GTGCAAACAATTATCAATCAAGACCCAAATGGCATTAATGGGCTCAATGACAATCAATCACAAATTAAAGATCTAAACCAAGATACTATTGATAAATCATTGAAGATATTTGATAAATTTTTCAAAAAAATATATTTAGTTCGCGAAATGCGTAATATTTGTGAACACATAAAAAATCAGTGCAATAATGGATTGTTCAACAAAATAAAAAATTTTATTGGATTGACAAATGCGATGGAAAATAATTTAAATAATATAATTACAAACAGTCAAACATCTACACAAAATTTTATAGATATAATTAAGTCAATCACGGCGGAAGAAATCAATCAATTAAATCAAGTAAAAGATATAGGTAACTATCCTACACAATTATTTTTTCTGTGCAATCAATTAGTTAAAATGGAGCATATTGAAAAAGATGATTTGGTCTAACAGGATATTATCAAGTGGAATGGGAGAGTTGCGACATCGCATAATAATACACATCTCGACACCCTTCACCGCTAACGTCTGAAATAATGAATATTTTGTCAAATTTGATATTGGTATTATGAGACTTAAATAATTAAATTATTTTTAATCTCTTTCAAAAATAACTAAACTACTCTGTACATCAACAATATCACCAAAACAAATCAAAAACTATAATCAATAAATAAAAAATCTAATAATAAATATAACTCTGAATATTTTACAATTTGCGCCGTTGAAGAAATTTTCTTCAGAAATTATTTTTTTAAAATGTTATCATTAATAAACATTTATTTCTTAGGTGGCTCAATTGTGCAAATCACAACCAACAAAATGCAAGACATTAAAAATAAATATGTTAATAAAAATGAATACGATGGCTCTAAAAAGGAACAGCTTAAAAAGTGTCAACGACAAACTTTAACTGAAATTGCCTATAAAATTTTAGATTTATTTAATAATAATGAAATAAATAAAAACAATCAGACGCAAATTAGTAAATCTATAAAATTAGCAATTGAATGTACCCAAAAAACCATCAATGATGGTGGAAAATACAAGTTTAAAATGGATGACAATTTACAATCAAAAGAATTGTTTTTATCTTTAATCGATCCCATACAAAATAAAACAGAATATATCTCTTCATGGCTAAAAGATAAATTGGAGTTCATATGTTGCCATATAGATACCAGCAGTAATACGAAAATAAACTGGGGTAAAACTAATTTTTCTGATGCTGCGCAAATTCTTAATGGATGGTTTACAGATTCAGGCATTGATAGAAATGCAATTTTAACATACATTGCAAATTTAGTAATGAACGATAGCTATAGTTTAGGATTACCAGCACGCATAGACGACATGTATCATGCAACATCACCAATAAATACAGAGATTGTAAATTTTATCATAAATAATCAATCAAATAAATTTGATTTAAAAATATCATTAAATATTATACGATCCTTTTGTAAATATGGTAGTAATGACGAAAATACACGCAAAGCTTTCGCAATGGGTTTATACAAAATGACTATTCAAGACAATACGGCTGAAACATTAAAAACAACAATTAATGAGAGTAAATTTGGCAATGGCATTGCAAAAGAGATAGCCTGTATATACTTTTTTACTCAGCAAGAAATCCTTGAAAAAATAAAAAGTGGCATATACATCAACAATCCGGATATGTTGATGACATTAGTAAATACTTTGCTTAGTCGTAAGATTAATAACAATATTGGTGACAATTTTATGCAAATGATACTGGATGGTAAATTTGGTAATGATAAAAATGTTATTGAAGCTCTTATTAATAGGTGGATTCAAAGGAACGTTTCCTCTATCCACTCTTCAGTACAATTTGTACTTGCAATATTAATGGGCAGACTTGGTAATGATGCAAAATTGCTAAAATCCTTAACAGATCAAATCTACATGCTTCCTCATTTGGTAGACACAGCACATGAAATTATGAACAGTAAAGATATAGATAACCTAAATGGTGTACCATCAAGACTTATTTATATATCAAAAATATTTTCAGATATATTTGCCAATATAGATAAAGACAACAAAATAAATACTAACTGGTTCATAGACAATCCATTGTTTCCCGAGACATATGAAAAAGATAGCAAGCAATATATTTCACTATTCATGCGAGAGATAATGAATTATGCAATTAGAGATTTAACTATAAATGATGCACAGCTGGAAACATTGATAATGATATATGTAGAAGGTTTTGATAATGAAAATATTGTGAGATTATATAATGATGATACAATAGAAACAAGCAGACCAAACATTAGAAAAAAAATCATCGCTATGTTGGAGTATATAATTCTTGACCAAACACAAGCTAATCGAGAAAAATGTAGAACATTATTATTGGCAATCATGAAGAGTAACATTTTTAAGTTAGATCATGAGAGCCCTCACAATGCAAAATTATTAAAGGATTATACACAACTATTTTTACAATATGCAACCTATCTACATATAGCTGCATTGTACGAAAATACTGATAATCATATATTTCTATTGACACCATATAACGTTAATTGTAAAGCAATTATATTGGAAACATTAAAAGCAAACAATCTAGATAAATACAATGAATTAATTGATCAAAATATGTATTTTGCAAGAGATGTGAAAATACACTATATTTTTGAAATTACAAAACATGCCAATGATGAATTTAGAAAATTTATTATCACTATGTTTTATGGTAAACCAGATACACGAATTTCATACATAAAGTATATAAATAACGGCGATCATTTTAATACAACAATTATCAACAATTTGTTAAAGATTGCACAACTAATGCAAAACAATGAAACCGTTATGAAAATATGTGGTAAATTAGCAATAGATGGAATTGTAGCTTGTGAAGATAGGACATTGTTGGCGTATTTAAAAATGCTGATAGTAATGAAATCATTTACCAACCTTAATGCCCAACCAATAGAAAAAATAATTAATTGCATACAACTTATTAATATTTTTGATAAAGCTGCCTTGGTTGCCACTCAAATTAATGCTGACAACAAACAACCCACAACTCAAAGCATACACTTATTTTTGCCTTTATTAAAAAAGTCAAATGTTAGGCATTTATTTAGTGTACATGATTTTGAGATATTTTATATAAATTACTTACAAGCATTTTATGGGCAAAATGCTTCTTTTACAACACCAGCATTCATTGGTGATGCACTAAAGTTCAATACCATGACACAAGAGTTATTTAATACAAGAGATAATCCTGAAGAAACGCAACAAATATTAGAAATTGCTCTAAAAGAGTATTTTAATGTATTACCGTTGGAAATTAGAAATTTATATCACGAAAAAATGAACCAAGTAGATGAGGATTTAGAAAACTCCAATCTTTCTCAAAAAGACTCAAATAAATTATACGATAACGCCCTTCAAGATGTGATAAACGTATTAGGTGCACTATTTAAAAAAGAACAGCAAAACAATCCAGTAAACGTAATACAGCAGTTAATTGCAAAATTAGAAACTGATACTAAATACACAATAAAAATAGATAACAAAAATTTGTTAGAATATTTTCAGTATATAATTGGCTTCACCTATGTTGAAACCAGAAAATATCGTGCTGAAGAAATGAAAAACATAATAGAAGGAGAAGTGAAAAAATTAAAGGACGGATATGAATATAAGGTTGCAGAAAATGTTAATGCATTTGATAATTATTTCAACCAACAAAAACAAATTAATAATCCAGGTGATAGGATTGCATTTAATAACTATATGGAAAATAAAGTGCTTACACGTACTATTTTTAACAAAGAACAAAATGCAATAAAAGAAGCTATTAAATATGATGCATATAAAAAGCAATATGGTGAAGACCACTTCTCCAAAATAACCAATATAATAAATACTCTTACTGATATAAGCAAAGCTTTAAAACTGATTATTCAAGATGATATAAATAACGTAGTATGATTATCAAATTGAAGTGGAAGGAGAAAGCTGTGACATCACATAATAACACACATCTCGACACCCTTCACCGCTAACGCCTGAAATAATGAATATTTTGTCAAATTTGGTATTGGTATGATGAGACTTAAATTTATTGATAAAATTTGTGATGTGGGTTTCACGTTCATCAAGTGGCAATAAATCTATTTTGTTGATAACTAAATAGCGTGGTTTGTTGTAAAGATTTTCATCGTATTTTTTGAGTTCTTGTGTGATGGCTACTGCTGATTGCACTATGTCTATCGTGTCATCGATGGGGAATATGTCTACTATATGAAGTAATATTTTTGTGCGTTGTAGGTGTTTTAAAAATTTAAACCCAAGCCCTACTCCATCTGAAGCCCCTTCTATGAGCCCTGGAATATCTGCGATAACAAAACTTTTTTCATTATCTACGCGAACTACCCCGAGGTTTGGGTGTAGTGTTGTGAATGGATAATCTGCTATTTTTGGACGAGCAGCTGAAACTGCTGTAATGAAAGTGGATTTGCCTGCATTTGGCAACCCAAGAAGCCCCACATCTGCAAGAACTTTTAATTCTAAACGAAGGCGTTTTTTCTCGCCAATTTCACCTTTAGTGAATTGTCTTGGTGCTCTATTGGTGGATGATTTGAAATGTAAGTTACCCAATCCACCGCGTCCACCTTTTGCGATTATTACTTTTTTACCTTTTGTGTCTAGGTCTACTATCACACACTCACTGTCTACGTCTGTTACTGTAGTGCCAACTGGAACTCTTAGGTATATGTCCTCACCCTTTGCTCCATAACAATCCGCCCCGCGTCCACTTTTACCATTATTTGCAATATATTTTTTTACAAAACGGTAATCCACTAATGTGTTTATATTTTCATCGGCAATCATGATGATACTACCACCATGTCCACCGTCTCCACCATCTGGCCCACCGCGTTCGATAAATTTTTCGCGCCTAAATGATGCACAGCCGTTACCACCGTTGCCAGCGATAACGTCTACTAATGCTTCATCGATAAATTTCATATGTACTCTTCGTCTTTGAAAACTGGACGTTGTTAAAAATCAAATAATTACGAGTGAATATACATCTAGTCCACGGCCTCGTAATGATTTTATTTTTTGACGAGTACCAGATGTCAAATACTTGTGAGTATAGTATTTGTGGGGTTATTCAGCAGGGACGATGCTAACCATACTACGATTAAATTTACCACCTTCGGAGAAACTAACGTAACCCGTGTGTAGTGCATATAATGTATGATCTTTACCTATTCCTACGTGTTTACCTGGGTGAAACTTTGTACCACGTTGTCTTACTATTATGCTACCTGCATTAATTAGCTGACCGCCATATGCTTTCACACCCAGCATCTTTGGATTGGAGTCGCGCCCGTTACGGGTACTACCACCGGCTTTTTTCGTTGCCATTGTTTTTGCTCCTAATTATTTGTTGATGGCATCAATTTTGATTTCAGTATAATACTGACGATGACCTTGATGCTTTTGATAGTGTTTACGACGACGCATTTTAAAAATACGCACCTTTTTGTGTCTTCCTTCTTGAAGCACCGATGCACTCACTGATGCACCATCAACAACTGGGTTACCAATAACGACATTTTCTCCGTCAACTAACATTAAAACTTCTGAAAGTGTTATTTGGCTACCTATGTCTGCTGGTATCAGTTCTATTTTTAATTTATCGCCAACGGAAACTTTATATTGTTTACCGCCAGTTTTTATAACCGCATACATGTTTAGCTCCTAAATATTAATATATATTATTATCCCTACAGTAAGGAATGAAGATTTTATCACATAAAACACCATTATGTCAAATGGTATATTTGTGTTTTTGTGGGGTTAAATAAATTAGCTAAAACATATGTGTGGTAAAATCCGTGTTTATTGTATAGTATAGTGCACCCATTTGTCAAGACAAATTTTCACCACTTTATAGAAACAAACCTAAGCCACTAACTTACCATCGTTATTATTTTCATAAATATACTGAAACATCTTTTTTTCATTAGATTCTATGCTCTGAATATACATATACATTGGA
>CANISK010000096.1 GCA_947470205.1 Neisseriaceae bacterium
CAAAATGTACTTGATTCTACAGACTCATACGCAAAATATGTTGACTGCGAGGATTTATCTGGTGTGCCACAAGATATTATGAATATGTATCTTGAAAATGCAAAAAAAGATGGCAAGGGTGGGATGTGTAAAATTACCCTACAAATGCCAAGCTATTCACCTATTTTACAATATTGTGATAATCGAGCACTTAGGGAAGAGCTATATAAAGAATACGTAACTCGTGCGAGTGATTTATCTGATGTGCAATTTGATAATGCACCCGTTATAAAAGAAACACTACAGCTCAAAACGAAAAAATCCAGGCTTTTGGGGTTTGATAACTTCCCTCAGCTATCTTTATATAAAAAAATGGTAAAAGATACTGATACTGTGCTTAAGTTTCTTTATGAATTGGCGGATAAATCTAAACCTTACGCTGTTAAAGACTTGGAAGAATTAAATAAATTTGCATTGGATAAATTTGGTATAGAGAAAATCCATGCTTGGGATATCCCATACTATAGCGAAAAACTACTCGATGAGAAGTATAGTTATTCCAATTCTGAACTCAAAGAATATTTTCAGTTGACTGTAGTGCTAGATGGATTATTTAAGCTAATTTATAATCTCTATAAAATAAATTTTATTCCAAATCATACCATCCCAACATGGCACGAAGATGTACTCACATTCGATGTGTGTGATTCTAGCGGGGAATTAATTGGGTATTTGTATTTAGATTTATATAGTAGAGCCGGTAAACTGCCTGGTGCATGGATGCATTCGGCACAAGATAGACATATTGAGGAATATACAACAAAAGTAAAAAAAATATACCTTCCAATTGCCTATGTGGTGTGTAATTATACGCCACATATTAATAATACCATCAGCCTATTGACATTTTATGACGTACAAACACTGTTTCATGAGATGGGACATGCGCTACACCAGTTACTAACTAAAGTGGAACATCATTCGATATCCGGCATTAATGGTGTGGAATGGGATGCAGTTGAGCTTCCGTCTCAGTTTATGGAGTACTTTGTTTGGGATTATGATATTATTAGGACTATATCCAAGCATATTAAGACGTCTGGTGTTATCCCTCAAGATTTATTTAATAAACTTTTAAAATCTAGATATTACCAAGCAGGTCTTCAAATGATGCGTCAGCTTGAGTTTGCAATATACGATATTTTGGTACATAGAGATACAGATAATGTTACCACTAATTACTACCTAGAGCTTTTGGATAAAGTGCGTCATGAAATTGCAGTTATTATACCGCCAGAATATAATCGCTTTCCAAATAGCTTTATTCACATATTTACTCATGGATATGACTCTGGGTATTATAGCTACAAATGGGCAGAGGTTTTAGCCTCAGATGTATTTCATCTATTTGATGGCAAAAAAAATGAAGATATATCAACTCTTGGAGAGAGATTTAAGGGGCTGATACTAAGTCAAGGTGGACTAACATCAATGCTTGACAACTTTACCGCCTTTGTGGGAAGGGAACCTAATACAGATGCACTTATAAAATACACATTTGGATGATATAAATGTTTCACCTGTATAATATTTCAAGAATTATTTGCATTTGGCATTGATAGTTTTTATAAAATATGCAGTTGCTGGGTCTAATACCGTATAGCATCCGTTATTATCCCGATAAATCAGATCCATTTTTCCAATGTTAATCTTGCCATATTTCCTCACAACAATAATTATAGATTTTATCAAATTATTGTCCATTTCGGATTAGAATTCAGGGTGTGCCTTATATCTCCGCCATTAATGGCTAAGTCTTACGGCAAATATGATAAATCACCTATTTAAATTATACTAATAATATTATACTGATAGTATAATTTTTGAGTCTCTCCGCACACAATACTAAATTGTATAAAAAATATTCACATCTTATTTTACAATTTGCGACATTGAATAATTTATCCTCAAAATACATATCATGAAAATGCTATATTATTAAAAAGCACTTTTGTGAGGCACTGCATATCATGATTAATACTCCAACTACAATACAGACTAACCCAGCATCAAAATTAATTAATACACACAAATATCCCCATCTTAGACAAGATGTATATCAAGCAATAATTAATTATATAAATAATAAACTCACAAATGATACGAAATTTACAAGAGAGCAATTGCTCGAATTAAGAATTGATGGGTTATCATTAAGCGAACAAATGACAAATATAATGAAGCCTAACACTAAAACAGAACAAGATGCAACGCGATATTTGGAGGAAATGAAATATGCGATACTTTTAAATGATGTTAAGTATTTGCAAAAATTACCAGCTGATAACCTTAATAATTCTCTTCAAGAAATAACAAAAAATATTCAGCAATTCCATATTGACATTTTTAAAAATAGTGCAAACGTACATCAAAATAATCCTCATTCGTATAAAAGCCCAAGTCAATCTTTAAAAATAATTTTACTTAATAATGGTTTAGTGTATGTTGGACCACACAAAGCAAATCTTATTCCTGATGGAAGGGGTTTATTGGTTGATGCAAATGGCTGCAAATATAGTGGAAAATTTAAAGATGGTGTTATTGATTCGAATGCATCATTAATGGTGCATTTTCCTGATGGCAGTATTTATAAAAATACAAATACATTTAACCAAAAATCAACAACAAACCATGCATTTATATGTCAATTATTTAATCAACACATTAATTCCGGCGGATACAATACACAAGATATAATAGATATCATCAAAACCGCTCCTCAAAAGGCAAAGGTGTACCTTAAAAACAATGAAATTATAGTACATTACACAGATTATGAAAAATATACAATACCAACAAAATTAACAGAAGTGGAATTATTATCAAATGGCAATTTCCATGAGGTGGATAATTCTGGCATGAGTGATAACAAGAATGAGAAAATATTTTGCCTCACTGATAGAGTATATTTTACAGATGATATGGAAAACGGTTTTGTTTTCCCCGGTGGAGTAAATAAATTCAAGGAATATCTAACCAAAGAAATGAAGCATATTATATCTGAGAGTGCAAATAAAAGTGACGGCAAAACAAAAGAAATACGAGAGATGAAAGATAAATATAGCAAGCTGGACACTTTTCGGGATTATGGAATAAAAGATAAGATGCAAAAAATAGAGCAATTTGCCAAAACTGAAGGCATTTTAAATTGTGGAGAATTTACACCATTCACTACTCAATTATTTATCAAATACTTAAACACACTAGAACCAGAAATGCAGCAAAATTTTTACAATCAGTATGAAATTGAAAATGGAGAATTAGACAATGAAATGGATGAAGAAAATAACCATGATCACACTATGTTATTTGTTGTTGATAAAAATAGTCGCAAGCAAGTTTGTGTTATTGATGCGTGGCTTATCGCTAAATACCCACATCAAATATTTATCGGCACAGGGGATGAATATTTTAAATTATTACAGGTAAGTGTTGATGGCGAATATGTTAAGAAAGGTATTAGTAAAGAGCATATTCAAACATACAAAAGTAACCCCTTAGATGCATTTAAATTAACCAAGGATAAATTTCATGCGGTAACAATATTTGAACCTAAATTTGAAGATGATAGAACACTGTCTAATGACGAAGTTGATAAACAAATGCTTGATGAGGTTGAAAGAGAATTAAAAGAATCAAATAAACCAAATGGATTATGGGTCATACTAACCCCCGACGACACAAAATGTTTTTTAGTAAATGGTAAGGCTCCCAATAGAACTAAATATGAATTAACAATTAAAGATGAAAATAAACCGTTCTCATTAGCAATATTCAAATCTATGGGGCCAGAAAAAAGATGGTCTAATGAGGCATTAAGAGAATGCTTCATTATTCCAGAAAATACGCCCATCAAAACAACATACAGAAAACCTAAAATTATTCACAAATACAGCGGCGTAAGGTTGGACGAAAAAATGAAAACCAATGAACCCCAGTTGCTATGATAGTCATTTAATTTTTTACATTTTAACACAGCATAGGCTTCAAAATCAAAAGAAACCATACTCGAAGAGTTTGAAGTCTAGGCAAGGCGAAATTTAAAAAATTCAACCGCCGTGGACTAAATGTCCATAAGGTTTAATTTTTTACATTTCAACACAGCATAGGCTTCAAAATCAAAGAGTATTTTTACATTGTGTCTACTGTGGTGATACCCAACAACCCCAACCCCGTGTGTAGTAATGTGGATACCTTGTAAGTCAAGGCTAACTTACTCTTCATTAGGTCTTCATTTTCTTCGGTGATAATTGGGCATGTTTCGTAAAACTGCATAAAATTTGTGCATATGTTATATAAATATTGACACAGTAGATGTGAATAACAGGTTTCATCTACCTTGATGATTGTATCTACAAACTTAGTGATGAGTAAAATTAGTTTACGTTCAATATCTTTTGTAATGATTATTTTACTATCTTGGTATTCTTTATGAGTGGTTGGCACCTTTTTTAGTATGCTTTGAATACGGGTATAGGCGTATAGTAAATATGGTGCGGTGTTGCCTTCAAATGATAGCATTTGATCAAAACTAAAAACATAATCACTGGTTCTATTTTTTGAGAGATCTATATATTTTATTGATGCAATGGCAATATTTTGTGCTAATTTTACCTGTTCAAATTCATCTGTAATATGGCTTTTTTCTTGTATAATTACCAGCGCCCTATTTATAGCCTCTTTGATGAAATCAATGAGTTTTACTGTGCCACCTGTTCTGGTTTTAAATGGTTTGCCATCATTGTTCATCATGGTGCCAAATGAAATATGTTCTAATTTGGTGTTTGGTTCGGCAAAATCCGCTTTTTTAGCAACTGCAAATAGTTGTTCAAAATGAAGTGACTGTCTGTTATCAACCACATAAACTAACCTATCTCCATTTAATACATGGGCACGATAGTCTAGGGCTGCTAAGTCTGTAGTTGCATATAAATATCCGCCATCGTTTTTTTGTACAATAAATGGAGAAGATTCAGATCCTTTTAATTCATTATTCTCAAAAAATACGCACTTCGCACCGTCACTTTCCCTGATAAGCCCTTTGGTGGTAAGCACTTTTACCACCATATCTAGCATATTATGGTATTTGCTTTCAGGTGCGATATCTGTATCCGATAACCCCACATTTAAAAGCTGATACACTTCTTTACAGTGATTTAATGACACCTGTGTAAACTTTTCCCATTCAGTGTGAATTTGGCGTCCAATATCCCCAGCAGTCTGCCAATTTTGTAATATCACCACATATTGCTTGGCTTTTTCTTTGAATGCGTCATCTGTATCAAAACGTACTTTGGCAAGTCGATAAAATTCCTCCAAATCGTTTAATTGGTATGTTGGAGTCGCTGTGCTGTTGTCTTCCAGCATAAATGCAATTATCATCCCAAACTGGGTACCAAAATCTCCCACGTGGTTTTGTTTTATAACCTTATGCCCCAAGTATGCAAAAATATTACATAAGGCATCGCCAATAACGGTACTTCTAAGGTGCCCCACGTGCATTTCTTTGGCAAGATTTGGGCTTGAGTAATCCACTACAACCGTCTGTGGTGTAAGAAGTGCACCATATAACTCCACGCCAAATTTATTTTTACTGGATAAATTTATCACAAAATTTGACAAAAAATTATCAAAAAGATTAATATTGATAAATCCTGGCCCTGCTATTTCTAGCTTAGAGATAATTTTATCATCAAGTGATATGTTATCAATAACTCTTTGTGCAAGTTCTTTTGGATTTATTTTGAGCTTTTTAGCTGCTGTCATTACCCCATTGATTTGATAGTCACCAAATTCTTCTTTGGTGGATGCGGTGAGTAGTATTGGGTGCTCTACCGGTATTTTAGCGGTAACAAATGCGGTTTTAAATTTATCCTCTAGTATTTGAAAAATGGTTTTGTTCACTTTTATTAATACCTTTATCTTAATATATTTTATTTTACAGCATAATAAATGATCTAAAGACGATGCTTAGCTAGTATTATAACATACAATTTTTATG
>CANISK010000097.1 GCA_947470205.1 Neisseriaceae bacterium
GTAGCTCAGTCGGTAGAGCAGAGGATTGAAAATCCTTGTGTCGCCAGTTCGATTCTGGCCCAGGCCACCATCTTTATAAAATAAATCCTGTTGATATTTCGTGTGGGATTGCCACGACTTGACAAATCAAGTCTCGCAGTGGCTGTTTTTGTTGGTGTCTATATGTCAAAATCGCATTTTGAGTATTGACCATTTAAGAAAAAATTATTTAATCTCCAATTCCATACTACTCGCAAGCAAAGACAATCTTGCAATAACATTATGAATATAGCATTTGCCCACCACTTTATTCTTCGCCACCGAGCAGGATTTGGTCAACAAGGACATTGGAACAAAATGCGCTCCAGATGAATTTAAATTTTCACGACGATTTTTCTTTGGATTTGCACGATAAAATCCACCAATCACCGATGTATTCATCATATATATTACAGGTTCTGCGATTTCATCATTTATCTTATCTATTGTATAAACACCCTCTTGGATGATTACATCAGTTACAGATTGCCCATCTTTAATAACAGCCATTTTATTCCTTGATTTGCGATTGATATTTAAAATTTCATCTGAAGAGCTTATGGACATTATTCCCATGCCATAAGTACCGCTATTTGCTTTTACAATTACATATGGAGAATCTGATATTCCATATGTATTATATTTGTCTTGGATGTTAATTAGCATTTTATCCACTTTATTTGCTAAGTCATCCAAACCAATGCTTTGTGCAAAATCTAAACTATTTGCACTATCAAAAAATGGATTCAAATACCATCCATCAATATCTAATAATTTGGCAAATTCATCTATTACAACATCATACATCTTAAAAAAATCAGTTTTGCGTCTTACGTACCATCCAGCATGAATCGGCGGTAATAGTGTTTGTTCTAGGTTTTCCAATATTAAAGGTTTTCCACTCGAGAAATCGTTATTGGAGAGAATTAAACATGGATCAAATAATTCTCCTTTTTGATTATTAATAACAATGCGGTTTGAGATACGTTGTATCGGGTGATATACCATATATGTGGTATCATTAATGTGCATATTGGTGGGCGCTAATATCTCATCAGATAACGAACCAATCATCACCTCAATGCCAGCCTCTTCTAAAATAAATTTTAATGTATAGACATTTCTTAGATATGGGATATTTCTAGTGTGATTTTCTGGGATAAGGAGTATTTTAGATGCGTGTGGGCAATATTTCTCAATAAGACTACTGACAGATTGCACCGCAAGTGGGATAAAATCTCCATGAATATTATTAAAACCCCCTGGGAATAAATTCATATCCACAGGAGCTATTTTATACCCACTGTTTCTGAGATCTACTGAACCATAAAACGGAGCTTTTTGAATAAGCCACTTTTCACGTAGCCAATGCTCTATTTCACATTGTTTGGATAAGAATAACCTCTCCAATTCGCATGATAAATTCTGCATAGAAATATCCCCATGTGAGCGTTAAGCGATAAGATATCACCTTGAAGGGTGTAGCTTTTAAATGATTTTGTGCATTTTTTCCATGAATGACATTTTTTCACTCATTCTGTGTGGAATTAGATTTATTTGCTGTATCTATGGGTGTGTAGTCAAATAATGTAATAACCTTTGTCACTCCGTTAATAGTAGCAGCAGCATCTGATGCCACTATTGCATCTGATTGATTTACCGTGCCCATGAGGTAAACAACAGAATTTGTGGTAACTACTTTTATGTTATTACTTTTAATATTATCAAGAGTGAGTAATTTTGATTTAATTTGTGTTGTGGTGTATGAATCTTGTGTAGCCGATACAACACTTTGTTCCAATCTAACATCGATGTAATCGTAGATTTTAATGACACCCGGTATTGTTTTCGCATCAAATAATGCCCCAGATTTTATTTTTTCACTTAGTACCTGCCCCGTCAACAATACTGCACCTTTATAACAAGATATGTATATATTTGCAGACGGGTAATCGTTATATATTTGATTATATACTTTGGTTTCAATTATATTATCATCAAAAACAATGTTTGTTTTTCTGGGATCAGTTGCAACATATGTAACAATGCCTGCAGTTGCTGCAACCCCACCTATAATAATGGCCGCACATGATGTGAGGCTAATTATCATAAAAATAAACAATAACAATTTATAAGAATAAATAAATTTTTTCATAGATATATAGAAGATTAATTATTTCATTGCTGGCGTAATATACGCTGAAGTATCATTAAAATCTGCACTAGAGCTAAGAGTGATACTATTTTCCTCCTCTTCACGAGGATTTACTATATATATATATAAATAATATTGCTCACGAGCGTCTTGATCTACTTTATTGCCAATCGTACCTTTTGATTTAACTGTGGCATTTTGTGACATCACATATGGTTTACTAAATGGGGGGTTTACGATGCTGTAGAGTTTGTTATGAATGATAAATGTAAGTTTATGAGAAAACATTAATGTTTCATCTGTTGCTTCAAAACATTTATTGGTATTAGGCTGAACCATGCCCTCACCCACTACTGTTCCACGATGAGCAAAACTATCTTTGGTAATCCAGTTACTTGATTTGGTGTCAATACCATTATTATATGCAATTGGCTCTTTAGTTTGGTTATAATAACACAAATTAAAATAATGTTTAGCAAATGTTACATTTGCAATCAAACTTAATAACAAAATGGTTATTTTTTTGATTATATTTTTCATTCTATACTCCTAATCATCATAACAATAATTAATAATTTTCAGTATGTATTATAATACAGTTAGCTTTTTGCGGTGGTTAAATTTGTACCCAATAAATCTACATGACCTGTAATAAATTGTTTTGCTGATTGTTTATTTTTGCCTTCTATTTGCAATTCATGAACTTTTAAGGTAGTGTTGCTACCGCAGGTAATTGTAATACAGCTATTTGATACATCAATAATAATCCCATATTTTTCTGTTGAATTGTTGTCTCCGGGTGATGAATGCCAAATTTTTAATATCTTACCATTTAAATATGTATAACACCCTGGAGATGGATTAAACCCACGTATTTTACGTGATATGGTCAGCGCATCTTCTTGCCAATTAATCTGCGCTTCAGATTTATCAATCTTTTTTGCATAACTAATATTATTAATTGACTGTGATTTTGGGGCTATTGATGTATATTCTTTGAGGTAATTAAGTATTAGCTTGGATCCAAGTTTGGCTAATGCATTATGCAATGATCCAGACGTGTCGGTATCTTCTATTTTAATACTTTCCTGTAATAATACATCCCCCGTATCCAATCCTTCATCCATACGCATGATAGTAACACCGGTGATATCGTCTCCAGCAATAATCGCACGCTGTATCGGGGCTGCACCTCTCCATTTCGGCAAAAGAGATACATGAATATTCACACATCCAAGTGGTGGAATATTTAAAACCTCTTTTGGCAATATAAGACCATATGCTAGTACTATGATTATATCTGGGTTTACATCCCTGATTTTATCAATATCAACTTGGTTATTTTTTAACGATATAGGCTGTAATATTTCAATATTACTCTCTAAGGCTATATTTTTTACTGCACTAAAAGTAATTTTTTTACCACGCCCAGAAGGTCTATCTGGTTGTGTCAACACCAAATCCACATGATATTGTAATAAAATTTGTTGTAACACAAATGCGGATATTTCTGGGGTACCTGCAAAAATAATTTTTAATCTATTTGTCAATTTAGTTTACTCCATAGTAAATTCACCAATTTTATTTGGTTTGTCAAGCACAAATGGAATCCACACTATAAATAACAAACCAAATAAAGAATATTGGAATACATCTAAATTTGCCACAAAGAATGACTGTTGTTGAATTATACCTGCGGACAATCTAATAATTTGTTGATGTGGGTGACTAATTAACCAATGATTGATAATGGTGTTATCATTTGATATATGACCTGATAAGTCATTCCACGAAACTTGCTGTTGCCGACATAATATGGTAGATGCAAGTGCTGTGCCAATTGAATTGCCGATATTTCTAAAAAAATTAAATACTCCAGATGCATCGCTATTGTATCCATCTGGCATATTATTATACATTATAGTCATAATATTAATAAAAAACCCCATCATTCCCAATCCCTGTAGCACACAGATGATAATAATCAATAATGTATTGTGCTCGGTGGATAAATTGGTTAACATATAAGTCGCAATTGCGAATAATACAATACCAATAAACATGATTACCCTTGGATCAAATTTTCTACTAATTTTTAATATAATAGAGGCGGCTATAAATGATGCAATTCCTCTTGGGGCTGTTATGTAACCGGCGGTATCTACTGGATAGCCATAACCTTGTTGCAAAAGTGTCGGGAAAAAAGCAAAAGTTCCTACAATCATTATCATAAATATCCATATTGCAATACAGGCTAATACAAAATTTTTATATTTAAAAACTTTAAAATTCACTACCGATTTACCAAGCACACCACGCCAAATAAAAAAACCGATAAAAATAATTGCAGCTACAAAAGATATTAGTATCTCTGGCGAATCAAACCAATTCATCTGATTGCCTTCATCTAAGAACAACTCGAGGCAGCCAATTCCAAGCAACATAAATAAAAAACTCGTGTAATCAACCTTCACATCGGAGACTTCGGTATTATCCATAAGAAAATATATAACTGCAAAGCCTAGTACACAAATAGGTACATTTACATAAAATATCCATTGCCAACTCAAATGCTCAGTAATAACTCCACCCATAATGGGGCCAATAATAGGACCCATAACAATACAAAGGCTATACATGGTCATCATTTTATTCCGATCATCATTTTTAAAATTATTAATGATGTAGGCTTGAGCAAGAGATGGCAAGAACGCACCTCCCACACCTTGCAATAACCTAAAGAAGACCAATTCAACGAGATTGGTAGATAATCCGCACAATATAGAAGATACACCAAATAAAATAGCTGAGACGAGTGCCACACGCCTCACGCCAAATTTATTCGTTACAAAACCAGTCAATGGAATGAAAACTGCCGCTGCCACGATATAACTAGTAAAAGTGAGAGATATCTCGTTAATATTTGCTCCAATAGAACCCATGATATCTGTGAGTGCAACAGATACAATCGTGAGGTCTATAATTTCCGCAAGAGCAAGAATGCTAAGTGCCATTGCGAGTATGGTGCGTTTTTCCATCCAAAAATTCTTTTGCATATTTTATTTATATCATTCTAAAAACTGGGGTTTTGATAAATTGAAGAAATTTTCTTCAGTATAGGAGAGATTATATCACGTATAATTAAACCGTAACTTTTTACAAATATCGAGATTAACGTGCACTCAATGCAACCACAACACATAAAGGCAAGTCCACTCAGACCAATAGATGATATGAGATTGGAAAAAACCAAGCAATCAAATCAAATGCAATATACCCACAATCACAGCAATATTGCGCTCTATTTACAACAATGCAAATATGAGCATGCGGTTAAATTAAAAAAAATGATATCGCAAATATCCAATCAATCAACAAATATCAATTATAAATCACCAGAAGGATTACAGCAAGTTATTAAAGACAAATTTGGTTTTCAATCTATCGATTTACAAGAATTTATTAAAGAACAAATTGATGAAAAAATTAAACTACGTACAAATAAATTAACTAAAGATAACGCCAATAAGATATTAGACGACATACGTCAACAATTTGTAGAACGTGGCAAAAAGAAAACTAAGATCTATCAAAAACTCATTCAAGAACAATATGATACATTTGTGGAATTTATGGGCATGGATGATGATAAAAATATAGCAGAAAAATTACAAGCTCTACATGAAATATTAACTGAAATTAATCAAGATGTCATTGAAAGTAACAAAATAGCTAATAAATTGCAAAACATGGCAAGAGGCGGTAAAGTTAAAGGACAAAAAATTCTAAATACCGATGAGATGATATTTGAAGTTCGTGACA